>DATHYU010000065.1:0-2401 GCA_035458965.1 Acidimicrobiia bacterium
ATGTACCACGCCCGCGGACCGACGGAGAGCCCGGCGCATCGGTCGTGGCAAGGTTCTTCCGTCACGAGTAAGTTTCCTGCCCGGTCGCCGGGACCGGGGTCCCTCCGTTCACGAATCGACACGAGGAGCACGATGGGCGGCGCCGATATCGAGAACCTGCTTCGCGAAGATCGCGTGTTTCATCCGTCCGAGGCCTTCGTCCGGGACGCGCGGTGCAACAGCCTCGACGCGTACCGAGCCATGTACGAGGAGTCGGTGACCGACCCGGACACCTTCTGGGCCCGCGTGGCGGGCGAGCTGGAGTGGTTCGAGCCGTGGGACGCGGTGTTGGAGTGGAACCAGCCGTACGCCAAGTGGTTCGTCAACGGAAAGACGAACATCAGCTACAACTGCCTTGACCGGCACCTGAGCGGCCCCCGCGCCGACAAGGTCGCGTTCATCTGGGAGGGAGAGCCCGGCGACCAGCGCACGCTCACGTATCGCGAATTGCACGCGGAGGTCTGCAAGTTCGCCAACGTCCTCAAGGCGCGGGGCATCGGCAAGGGCGACCGGGTGTGCCTCTACATGCCGATGATCCTCGAGCTGCCGATCGCCATGCTCGCGTGCGCCCGGATCGGCGCGCCCCACTCCATCGTCTTCGGCGGCTTCAGCGCCAACGCCCTGGTGGACCGCATCAACGACGCCGAGGCCAAGGCCGTCGTGACGGCGGACGGGGGGTGGCGCCGGGGCGCCGTGGTGCCCTTGAAGGCGGCGGTGGACGAGGCGCTGGAGCACACCCCCACGGTGGAGACGGTCATCGTCTACCGGCGGACCGACTCCGAGGTCACCATGCGGGCGGGCCGGGACCACTGGTGGCACGAGCTGATGGCGGACGCCTCCCCGGAGTGCGACGCCGAGCCCATGGACAGCGAGGACATGCTGTACATCCTCTACACGTCGGGGACCACGGGAAAGCCCAAGGGGATCGTGCACACGACGGGAGGGTACATGGTGGGCACGTACCTCACGTCGCGGTACGTCTTCGATCTCAAGGACGAGGATATCTACTGGTGCACGGCGGACATCGGGTGGGTGACGGGCCACAGCTACATCGTGTACGGGCCGCTGGCCAACGGGGCCACCGGCGTGATGTACGAGGGCGCCCCCAACCATCCCGCCCCGGACCGCCTGTGGGACATCGTCGAGCGGCACCGGGTGACCATCTTCTACACGGCCCCGACGGCCATCCGCGCCTTCACCAAGTGGGGCGACGACCATCCCAAGGGTCACGACCTGTCGTCGCTGCGGCTGCTGGGGACGGTGGGCGAACCGATCAACCCCGAGGCGTGGATGTGGTACCACGAGGTGATCGGCGGCGGGCGGTGTCCCATCGTGGACACGTGGTGGCAGACGGAGACGGGGGCCATCATGCTCACGCCGCTGCCGGGCGCGATCCCCACGAAGCCCGGGAGCGCGACCCTGCCGTTCTTCGGCGTGGTCCCCGACGTGGTGGACAAGGCGGGGAACAGCGTCGAGCCGCCCAAGGGAGGCTTCCTGGTGATCCGGCGTCCCTGGCCGTCCATGTTGCGAACCATCTATCGGGACGACGAGCGGTACCGCGCCCAGTACTGGTCCGAGATCCCGGGCGTCTACTTCGCGGGAGACGGCGCGCACCGGGACGCCGACGGCTACTACTGGATCATGGGCCGGGTGGACGACGTGCTGAACGTGTCGGGCCACCGCATGGGCACCGCCGAGGTCGAGAGCGCGCTGGTGAGTCACGCCGCGGTGGCCGAAGCGGCGGTGGTGGGGTTCCCGCACGAGATCAAGGGCGAAGGGATCGCGGCGTTCGTCACCCTGAAGGGGGACACCGGGCCGTCCGACGACACGAAGAAGGCGCTGTCGGCGCACGTGGTCAAGGAGATCGGCGCCATCGCCCGTCCCGACCAGATCCGGTTCACCGACGCGCTGCCCAAGACCCGGTCCGGCAAGATCATGCGGCGCCTGCTTCGGGACATCGCCGCGGGGCGGACCGAGGTCGGGGACACCACCACGCTCGAGGATTACCATGTCCTCGCCAAGTTGCGGGAGTCGGACGAGGGTTGACCGGCGCCCGATGAGTCGAACCGCGTACCCACGGAGAAATCGATGAACAGGAGCCTTGCGAGCGGAACCCTATGGACGGCGTTGGTCGTGGCCGCCGCCTCGGCGGCCCCCGCGGACGCCGTGGCCCAAGAGACGGGATGCGTGACGGCGGCATCGGCCGACGACCTGGCCGGGCGCCCAAGTCCGCTGGACTCCGTCTCGTTCCAGATCGACGGCCACACGCTGCAGGTGTGCTACAGCCGTCCCTCGGCCCGGGGTCGGACCATGATCGGCGGATCGGCGGTGCCCTTCGGCCGGCTGTGGCGGACGGGCGCCA
>DATHYU010000066.1:0-2425 GCA_035458965.1 Acidimicrobiia bacterium
CGCGCGTCAGGGTGCACTTGACGGGCCGGCCGAGCAGGTGGGCGGCGAGCGCCGTCTGCGCCTGGTTCGCCATGTCCTCCTTGCCGCCGAAGGCACCGCCGTTGGAGACCAGCTCGGCGGTGATGCGCTCGGCGGCGACGCCGAGGACGGCGGCGATCTGATCGCGGTCGTCCCAGACGCCCTGCCCGCCGCTGTAGACGTGGAGACGGCCGTCGGGATCCGGGACCGCGAGGGTGGACTCCGGCTCGAGGAAGGCGTGCTCGACCCGCTGCGTCTCGAACACCTCGTGCACCGTGTGGGCGGAGGCGGCGAGGGCGGCTTCGACGTCCCCGCGGACGTAGGCCGACCGCGACAGGACGTTCCCGTCGAGGCCCCAGACGGCGTCCTCGGGGCTGTCGAGGGCGGCGCGGGCATCGGTGAACGGCTCGTGGACCTCGTACACGACGTCGATGAGCTCGGCCGCGGCCCGGGCGGTGCGCACGTCACGGGCGACCACGATCGCGAGCACGTCGCCGAGGTAGCTGGTGCGGCCCCCGACGGGGATCATCACGGGCCAGTCCTTGTGGATCAGCCCCACGCGCAAATCGCCCGGCACGTCGGCGGCGGTGTAGACGGCCTCGACGCCTTCGACGGCGAGCGCTGGAGCCGTGTCGATGGAGCGGACATCTGCGCGGGCGTGGTCGGCGAGGCGCAGCGCGCCGTGGAGCATCCCGGGGACCCGCAGGTCGTCGATGTAATCGCGATCGCCGAGGGCGAGGTCGTGCGCCTCGTACTTCACGCCGCTCGAGCCGATGCCGCCGTTGCGCTCGGGCTCGGGGATCGGCTCGCCGGAGGCGAGGAGACGGATGGCGTCGACGATCTTCACGTAGCCGGTGCACCGGCAGAGGTGGGCCCCGTGCCGGCCGCGGATGGCCGTCTCGTCGAGCCCGGCGCCCTTCTGGTCGATCAGCGACTTGGCGCGAACGACGATGCCGGGGATGCAGAACCCGCACTGGAGCGCCCCTGTTGCCGCGAACGCGCTCGCATAGCGCTCCCGCTCGGCGGGGTCGACGCCCTCGAGGGTGATCACCTCGGCGCCGTCGGCCTTGTCGAGCGACACCAGGCAGGCGGCGATCGCCTTGCCGTTCATGAGCACGGTGCAGCACCCGCATTGGCCCGACGGCGCGCAGCCGTCCTTCGGGGAGGTGATGTCGAGCTCCTCGCGGAGGGCGGAGAGGAGATGGGGGTGGCCGCCGTCGATCATCCGCTCGACGCCGTTCACGGTCAGGGTCACGGTCCGGGCCGGAGCCTGGGTCACGTTGCCTCCTCGGGGATCACGACGCCACGCTGCTCGGTGATGCGTCGGTAGGCCTCGGGAACCCGGTAGCGCTCGAAGTCGAACAGCGTCTCCTTGTAGTTCTTCGTCTCGTCGAGGTCGATCCGGGCGACGACCACCTCGTCACGGGTGGTCACCGCCTGGGCGATGATCTGCCCCGACGGCCCGATGATCGCCGACTGCGCGAGCGACTCGACCCCCTCCTCGACGCCGCCCTTGGCCACGCCGACCACGAAGGTGCCGTTCTGATAGGCGCCCGCCTGCATGACGAGATGGGAATGGAACGCCTGCAGGGGGTTGTGGGATGGGTCCGGGGCGTAGTGGAGGGGCGTGTTGTAACCGATGAGGATCAGCTCGACGCCCTGGAGGCCCATGACCCGGTACGTCTCGGGCCAGCGGCGATCGTTGCAGATCGCCAGGCCGACGCGGCCGCCGAACGCCTTCCAGACCGGGAAGTCGGTGCCGGGCTCGAAGTAGTGCTGCTCGGCGTGCTGGAACGGACGGTGCGGCTCGTGATCCCGGTGCCCCGGGATGTGCACCTTGATGAAGAGCCCGATCGTGGCGCCGTCGGGACCGACCAGGTGGGCGACGTTCTGCCGCCGGCCGTCGGGCGTCTTTCGGGCGTACCCCAGGCAGAACCCGACGCCGAGGCGCACGGCCTCGTCCCAGAGCGGCTTCGTGGCCGGCGACGGCATCTCCGTCTCGAACCAGTGGTCGGCCTCGTCGAGGGGCATGTGCCACCGCGGGAAGAACGTGGTCAGGGCGAGCTCGGGGAAGGCCACGAGCTGCGCGCCGCGGGAGGCGGCGTCGCGCAGCATCGTGATGAGCCGCTCCACGACGTCCTCACGGGTGTCGTCGCGGGCGACCGGGCCCATCTGGGCGGCGGCGATCGTCAGTGGTCGTGCCACGTCACCAAGCCTATGCCGTGCTCACCGATCCCGGTGGGATCCTCATGCGCTGCGGGAACGCCGCATCTCTGCGAAGTACACCCAGATCCCCACCAGCAGGGCGAGGCCCATGAGGGGCGTGAACGTCCGCTTGAGGACGGCCGTCACCGAGATCAGGCCGATGGCGAACCCGACGATGCCGACGTTCACGCCCCACAGCAGG
>DATHYU010000067.1:0-3098 GCA_035458965.1 Acidimicrobiia bacterium
CAGCGCGGACAGCGATGCCGACGGCCTCCCGGACGGCGACGAGGTCAACGTCCACGGCACCAATCCGAGCAGTGCCGACTCCGACGGCGACGGCCTCTCGGACCCCGACGAGATCGCGCTCCATGGCACGAACCCGAACAGCGCCGACACCGATGCCGACGGCCTCTCCGATGGCGACGAGCTCGGCATCCACGGCACGAGCCCCATCGACCCCGACAGCGACGGCGACAGCCTCGCCGATGGCCCCGAGGTCAGCGCCTACGGAACCGACCCCCTGAACGCGGACACCGACGCGGACGGCCTCTCGGACGGGGTCGAGGTCATGGTCCACCTGACGGACCCGCTGCTCGCCGACACCGATGGAGACACCTACTCCGACGGCGCCGAGATCGCGGCCGGAACCGACCCGCTCGACCCGAACTCCTTCCCGATCGCCCTCGTCCCCACGATGGGAGCCTTCGGACGGGTCTTCGCCGGCGCCCTGATGCTGCTGGTGGGCCTCGGCATCGGCCGGCGCCGCATCCGCGACGCCCACTGAGCCCGGCCGCCGGCACGGACGGGGGCGCGGCGGGGCGCCAATGGCTCCCTCCGATCTCCCACCTCGCAATCCGCTGCACACCCGCCGCGCGTGCAGCGGCGCCGGCAGCTTCGCGTCGAACCCACCCTCGCCGCGGCGTATCTCGGGATCCCCGCCTCCCACGCGCGAAGGCGCGAAGGCGCGGGCACGCATCTTGCTCTGGCCTCTGCGCACGATGACCCGACACCACACCCTCGCCACCGCAGTCAGCCTCGCCCTCCTCCATGCGATGCTTCCGGCCTCGGCCGCGCGAGCGACGCAGACCCTGGTGTTCTCGCACGCCGGATGCGTCGATCCCGAGACCGCTGGTCCGGACTCGACCGTGGAGAGCTGGACCCTCGACGACCTCGTCGCTCCCGGATCCGTCGTCGCGGCCTGCTCCGATGCGGGCGTCGATGCCTGGGAGGTCTCCGATCCCGACCCGACCCTCGCCGGCCCGCGCTATCGCCACGACCCCTCCGGCGCCGCGGACGCGGCGAACGGCTGGTCGCTCCGCGGTCGCGTCCGGGTGCGCGATCTCTCGGACGCCGTGGACGGCTCCGCGGTGCTCGAGGCCTCCGTCGGCGGCCTGCGCTACCGCATCTCCTTCGGCAACGACGCGATGGGCAACACCCTCGTGCGACCCGAGGGAGCCGCGAGCGATCTCGTGGCCCAGGCGGCCGGCTTCCAGCAGAGCGACTACCACGACTACGAGCTCTCCTGGGATCCCACCGATGGCCAGGCCGATCTCTTCATCGATGGAGGCCTGCTCCTCACCGACCTCCCCGGCGTCGCCACGCTCGACTCGCGGATCGTCTTCGGAGCGGATGACGTCGCCGGCACCGGAACGGCGCGCTTCTCCGACCTCGCCTTCGAGACCGGCGTCCAGGAGTGCCGCAACGGCATCGACGACGACGGGGATGGCCGCATCGACCAGGTGCCCGGAGACTCGGACTCCGGCTGCGACAGCCCGACCGATACGAGCGAGCACAGCCGCTTCCGCATGTGCGACGACGGCCTCGACAACGACGGCGACGGCTTCACCGACAAGTTCGACCCCGACTGCGGCGGGATCACCGGTCGCTCCGAGTTCCCGGGCTTCCAGATCGTCGACTCGAGCGAGGCGGACTGGGCCACAGCCACCGGGGGGGCCGCGCCGCTCGTCTTCGACACGACGGCCGCGAACGTGGCCCTCGCGAACGAGGTCCCCTCGCCCCCCGGAACGGGCGCCTATCTGTGCGGCCCGCCCGGCAACCCGCAGCCCTCCTGCCAGCTCAGCTTCGAGGCCGTGAACACCCAGCTGTGCCGCGACTGGACCCTCCGCTCGCTCGAGGCCGGCGGCGGCATCACCTTCGACGACTCCCAGGAGCGCGGGGACAGCCCGGCCTGGCAGGAAGCGCTCTCGATCGGCGACATCAACGACCACTCGAACGACGACTTCGAGTTCTCCTTCGGCGCCGGCGAGCCCGTCCACGCCTTCGGCTTCCACTTCGTCGACAATCAGCGCGAGCGCTACGAGAGCCTCGAGGTCTACGGACCGGGCGACCAGCTGATCGCGATCCTTCCCGGGCACACAGCGCCCGTCTCCGACGGGAATCGCATCGGCTTCGTGGGCATCGTCTCGCCTCTTCCGATCACGCGCGTGGTCTTCGATGAGGATTCGAGCGGCGACGACATGGCGATCCGGGACTTCCGCTTCGGCGATCCCGATCCCGACGCGGACGGGCTCGGCGACTGCGCCGAGGCGGGCCTCGGAACCGACCCCGAC
Source organism: Acidimicrobiia bacterium (assembly GCA_035458965.1). Taxonomy (GTDB): domain Bacteria; phylum Actinomycetota; class Acidimicrobiia; order Spongiisociales; family UBA11373; genus DATHYU01. The sequence continues at coordinate 2,325 of DATHYU010000067.1, forward strand.
CTCGCCGACACCGATCTCGACGGCCTCTCGGACGGAGACGAGCTCGCGATCCACTCGACCGATCCGCTCGACCCGGACAGCGACAGCGACGGCCTCTCCGATGGTGACGAGGTCACCACGCACTCGACCGATCCGCTCGATCCCGACAGCGACGACGACGGGCTGTCGGACGGCGACGAGGTCCTGATCCATGGGACCGATCCGCTCGATCCCGACAGCGACGACGACGGGCTCCCCGATGGCGTGGAGCTGAACGAGCTGGGCACGAATCCGCTCGATCCCGACAGCGACGGCGACGGACTCTCCGACGGCGCGGAGGTCTCGGTCCACGGCTCGAGCCCCCTCGACGCCGACACCGATGCCGACGGCCTCTCGGACGGCGACGAGGTGAACGTCCACGGCACCAGCCCCACCAGCGCGGACAGCGATGCCGACGGCCTCCCGGACGGCGACGAGGTGAGCGTCCACGGCACCAGCCCGACCAGCGCCGACACCGATGCCGACGGCCTCTCGGACGGCGCAGAGGTCTCGGTCCACGGCACGAGCCCGACCAGCGCCGACACCGACTCGGACGGGCTCTCCGACGGCGACGAGGTCAACGTCCACGGCAGCAGCCCGACCAACACCGATACCGATGGCGACGGCCTCTCGGACGGCGACGAGGTCAACGTCCACGGCAGCAGCCCGACCAACGCCGATACCGATGGCGACGGCCTCTCGGACGGCGACGAGGTCAACGTCCACGGCACCAATCCGAGCAGTGCCGACTCCGAC
>DATHYU010000068.1:0-8748 GCA_035458965.1 Acidimicrobiia bacterium
CAGCGTACCGAGAACCGCCTCCGGACCGGCGTCACAGCACCTCGTGGCGCCCGAACTGGACGTCGTCGCCCTCGCGCCAGAAGCCCTGGACGACTCCGGGACGCCCACGCAGATCGCGGTGCGCCTCGCCGAGACGGCCCGAGGGGACGACGACGGTGACGGCCCACCCCAACGCCGCCATGCGGCTCACGGCCCGGCCGACTGCGTCGAGCGGCCCGTCGTCGCCCATCACACACTCGACGACCCCGAGCTCCATCGCGAGGACGGCCTGGCCGGGCACATCGATCCCGGCCGCCTCGGAGAGCTCGCACTCGACCGTCGTGCCTCCCGCCGCCGTGTAGGCCCTGCTCACGGCCGCAACGACGTCGTCGATGGTTCGGGTCGCGGCCATGAGTACCACGGGCACCTCCCTGGCGATCGAGTTACGGAAGTGTAATCACACAAGTGCAATCCGTTGGCGGACCAGCTCCTACCATGTCGCCATGGCCCTCGACCCGGCGCGCGAGGCACGGATCGAGCACTGGCTCGTGCGGCGCGGCATCCCCCACTTCATCGACCAATACTCGGCGAGCCGGGATGTGCTCACGCGCGCGATCCCGTTCCTCGTCTTCGTGTTCCTCGTCGAGATGGTCGGAGCCGGCAAGCTCGGGTGGCCCTGGTGGGCGAATCGCCTCGCCGAGGTCGGCGCACTGGGCGTTCTGGTCGCCATCTGGGCGGTGGCGAACCGGGCGAGAGGGCGGCGGCCGCTGGCACGTCCCGAGCGCGTCGGCTGGGTGGAGGTGAGCGTCTTCGTCCTCGGCCCCGCGATCGTGCCGATCCTCTTCGGCGGCGAGCTCGACCACGCAGGCCTGGTCGTGCTCGCCAATGTCGGAGTCCTCGCCGCCACGTACCTGGTCACCAGCTACGGCCTCGTGCCCATGAGCCGATGGGCGTTGGTGCGGATGGTGGGCCAGATCGGCGACACCCTCCGACTGTTCACGCGGGGCCTCCCCCTGCTCCTCGTCGCCTTCACGTTCCTGTTCATCAACGCAGAGGTGTGGCAGGTCGCAGCCAGCCTCGATGCCTGGTTCATGACCGCCACGTTGCTGCTGTTCGGCCTCGTCGGACTGGTGTTCGTGGTGACCCGCCTGCCCGACGAGCTCCGGCCACTCGCCGTCTTCACGGAGCGCAGCGAGATCGAGGCGCTGATCGCCGGCTCCCCGGCGGCGGGACTGCCCGCCCCGGATCCGAGCGATGTTCCCGGGCCGACACGCCGCCAGTCCGCCAACGCAGCGCTCGTGATGGTCTTCGTGCAGGGCATGCGCATCGTTGCGGCATCACTCATGCTCGGGGCCTTCTTCGTCCTCTTCGGCCTCCTCACGATGGCCCCGGCGACGATCGAGGCGTGGACCGCCGCCCCGGTGGAGACCCTCGCCACGTTCGAGCTCGCGGGCCGCACGATCACCATGACCGCCGAGCTCCTCGCCGTCGCCGGATTCCTCGCCGGGTTCTCGGGCATGTACTTCGCCGTGTACCTCGTCACCGACCCGACGTTCCGGACCGAGTTCTTCGACGACGTCCGACACGAGTTGCGAGAGGCATTCGCGGTTCGCGCCGTCTACGTCGGGGCGCGACGGTGACCGAGCCGCAGACCCCTCGAGCGATAGGCTGCCCGCAGGCATGAGCGAGTACGACATCCGCGCCGTGGAGGCCGCCGCCGCCCAGGGGCTGCGACATGCCGTCCTCGACCCCAGGGCCTCGACGGACCGTTTCCAGGACGTGGGGGACGAGGCGCCCAGCACCCTCCACCTCGGCGGTTTCCGCGGGGAACATCTGGCCGGTGTCGCGTCCATCGCCCGGCGACGGTCTCCCGACGAGACGGGCGGCGACGCGTGGAGGCTCCACGGGGTGGCGATCGAGCACGGCCACCGGGGATGGGGCCTCGGGGCCCAGCTCCTCGAGCGCTGCCTCGAGCATGCAGCCGTCCACCAGGCACGGCTGGTGTGGTGCGACACGCCTGCAGGCACCTTCGGCTTCTTCGAGCGGTTCGGCTTCCATCGCGTCGGTGATCCGTTCACCGTCGGCGGCATCCCGCACTACCGGATGGCCGTGCGGTTCCTGGCCTCCGAGCCCCGGTAGCGATCCGATCGGGTGCTTCCTGGCGCCCTCAGAACGGTTGCACGCTGCAACGAGACCTTGACTTCGAGCGCGCTTGAAGTCGTACGGTGCGGCGATGACACACGAGGAGCCGACAGTGGACACCACGACCGCGGAGCACACGGTGGTCGCCATCTCGGGGAGTCTCCGGGCGCGGTCGTACAACACGGCCGCCCTGCGGGCCGCCGTCGAGCTGGCGCCCCAAGGCATGAACATCGAGATCTTCGACCTGACCGGAATCCCCCTCTTCAACCCGGACGACGCCGTGGGCGGGGTCCCCGAGCGGGTCGGAGCGCTCCGGGACGCCATCGCCGGTGCCGACGCGCTCCTCATCTCCACACCGGAGTACAACCACTCCATCACGGCCGTCCTCAAGAACGCGATCGACTGGGCATCCCGAGGGCCCGACTCCCCGCTCGATCGCAAGGTGGCGGCCATCCTCGGGGTCGGCGGCCGCTTCGGCAGCATCCGGGCCCAGATCCATCTCCGCGAGATCCTGGGCCACAACGACGTCCGGTTGGTGGGCTCCCCCACCGTGGCGATCGACCGCGGATCCCTGAAGTTCGATGCGGACCTCCGGCTCGTCGACGATCGCCACCGCGATCAGATCGTCCGGCTGCTCGACGCCCTCGGCGACCTGATCCGGCGGGAGCAATCCATACCCATACCGATGGGCTGAGCAGGCACTTCTTCCATCGGCACGCCCGATTCTCGTTTTGCCGAAATCCTTTTCATGTGGGAAGGTCTGGGTGATGAGCACGCTCAAGCAAGTGGCCGGCAGACGGCCTCGCAAGACCTACGACACGGGGCGCGACTGCGCCGCCAAGGGGTGCGAGACGAAGCTGTCGCGCTACAACAAGAACGAGTACTGCTGGACCCACTTCCAGCCGATCCCCCGGCCGGCTCGGATCGCACCTCCTCCGAAGCAGAGCTAGGCCTTCAGCGGCATCGACCGCACCGGGTGCCGATCGTCGTGGCGGCGTGACCCGGAACTTCTCGACGCGTCTCGTGTCTTCATTGCGAGACCATGCGAAGACACGACCCCCTTCGACATCGGAAGTCGCCCTGGCCGGGCCGGTGGCGGGTGCTCCTCTGGTCCACACCACTGGCCCTTCTCACAGCCTGGCTGTTGAGCAGCAACGCCTCCGCCCACGAGGCCGGCCTCGCCCTCGGCGCCTCCGGAGAACGCGTGCGAGTGATGCAGACCGCGCTCGACGATCACGGATACGATCCGGGCCCGATCGACGGCGTGTTCGGGCCCATGACGCTGGATGCGGTCCACCGGTTCCAGCGCGACCACGGCTTCGCACCCTCTTCGGAGATCACCGGTGACGCGTGGGAGCACCTCGTGGACGCCCCGGGCATCGATGCCGCCGCCTTCGACCTGTGGGACGAGGGGCCAGACGTCGCCCGTCTTCAGGAGGCGTTGATCGGACTGGGGTACGACCCGGGCCCCGTCGATGGGATTCTCGGACCACGCACGCTCCGGGCACTCGACCGGTACTCGACGGCCGCGACGCCAGACCCGTCGGTGACCATCGAGACGGAACGCCGAACCGTGACCCCCGCGGAGCCATCACCTCCCGAGCGTGCTGCGGTGACCGGAGAAGCCCTCTTTCCCAATAGTCCGTGGGCCGCGCGGATAGGGCCCGATCCGGCGATCGATCCGCACTCCGAGGCGATCGTCGGCCGAATCACCCGGTCCGTCGTGCTGGACACGTACGAATACGCCCACTCGGTGTACTGGGTCGACGCCTCGACCGGGCGGCATCACGTGACCTGTGCGCCACCGTGGGGCGGATCCTGCCCCATCGCATCGCACATGCCCGTCGCCGTTCCTTCCTCCGTCGATCCGCCGCCCGGCACGGATGCCTCGATCATCATCATCGATCCTGCGCGCCGGACCGCGGACGAGTTCTGGCAATGGGACGAGGCATGCCGCTGCGCCAGCTACGGGTGGCGGCTCTCCCTGGATGGCGACGGGATCGCATGGGACGGTGGCGGATCCGGAGCAGGCGTCGGCTTCCTCGCCGGACTCGTGCTCGAGTCCGAGATCGCGGGCGGATACATCCCCCATGCCCTCTCCTTCTCGTCGGACTCGACGTGCCCGCCATCCGACTACCGGTACCCGGCCCGGAAGTCGGATGGGAAATCGTCAGGTCATGGCTGCATCCCGGAGGGGGCTCGCATCCAACTCGACCCGGATCTCGACCTCGACCGTCTCGGCCTCTCCCCCGGCGAGCGAACGATCGCTCGCGCGCTCCAGGAGTTCGGGGCCTTCAACATCGATGCGGGAGGCGCCGGCGTGGCCCTCTACTTCGAGAAGAGCCCGGAAGCGACCTCGGCCGACCGGGTGGGGCGTGCCTACGAGGACGCCGGGATCGATTCCGACTACCACCGCATCGACGGCCTCCCATGGGATCGACTCCGCGTGCTCGCCGATTGGGACGGCTGAGCGATCCGACGGCGAACACGGACCGGCGACTACGCTCTCGGGCACGGAGAAAGGAGGTGGTCCCTATATCTGACAGTTTGCACAGGACCCCGGAGGTGGTCGGGCGCTGAGGCGGCCAAGCCATCAAAGGGTCGCCTCGCCGGCCTGACCGGCTGAAGGCGAATCCAACCCGGACCACCGAGACCCGGAGACCCGTGAGCTGGTCCTCTCACGGCGGCGGCGACGCCGAAGTGTCTCCGGGTCTTTCGCGTCCGGATTCGGTGTGCCAGGTCCCGGGCAGCTCGTGGAACGGGCCCAGCGGATCGTCCCCGGAACCAGCCGACAGGTCCGAATCCCTCGCTGTCGATCAGCGAGGCGCCAGCGACACCCAGTGGAACTCGAGGGGACCGAGCTCGATCCGGATGGGATCCACGCCGACGGTCGTGAGCCGCTCCCCCGTCGCGGTGTCGACGGGACGCATGCCGGCGACGAGGCGGTCGTCGACGACGGCAGCCTGTGGATCCCGGGAGAAGTTCGCGACGACGAGCGTCGTCACGTCGTCGAGGCGCCGCAGGAAGCCGAACACGGCCGCGGTTCCCGTCTCCACCATGGTGAAGTCGCCGAGGCCCATCTCCGGGTGATGGCGGCGGGCGGCCAGCATCGCCCGGACCCACGACAGCAGGGACCCCGGGTCGTCACGCTGGTCGGCGACGTTGACACGGGACGGGTCGTAGTCGGGATCGTCGACGAGCGGCAGCCAGAACGCCTCGGGATCGGCAGTGGAGAACCCCGCTCCCGGCTCCGCCGTCCACTGCATCGGCGTGCGCACGCCGTCGCGATCGTCGAGGAGGTACGCATCGCCCATGCCGATCTCGTCGCCGTAGTACATGACGGGGCTCCCGGGGAGCGAGAACAGCAGGCCGTGAAGGAGCTCGATGGCGGCCCGGTCGCCGCCCACGAGCGGAGCGAGGCGCCGGCGGATCCCGAGATTGAGCTTCATGCGGGGATCGGGAGCGAAGGTGTCCCACATGAAGTCACGCTGCTCGGGCGTGACCATCTCGAGCGTCAGCTCGTCGTGGTTCCGGAGGAAGATCCCCCATTGCGCCGCGTCGGGGATGGGCGGGGTGTCGGCCAGGATCTCGCGCAGGTCGTCGGCGTGGCCTTTGGCGAGGCCCATGTAGAGCCGCGGCATGACGGGGAAGTGGAAGTTCATGTGGCACTCGTCCCCGTCGCCGTAGTAGGCGGCGGCGTCACGGGGCCACTGGTTGGCCTCGGCGAGCAGCACCTTCGTGCCGCCGAACTCGTCGTCGATCGTGCGGCGGATGAGCTTCAGGTACTCGTGGGTCTCCGGGAGGTTCTCGCCGTTGGTGCCCTCCCGCTCGTAGAGGTACGGCACGGCATCCATCCGAAAGCCGTCGAAGCCCATCCGCATCCAGTGCCGCACGACGTCGAGCATCGCCTCGCGGACGTCGGGGTTGTCGAAGTTCAGGTCGGGCTGGAAGTGATAGAAGCGGTGCCAGAAGTACGCCTGGGCCTGATCGTCCCAGGTCCAGTTGGACGCCTCGGAGTCGATGAAGATGATCCGGGCGTCCGAGTACCGCTCAGGGGTGTCGCTCCAGACGTACCAGTCGCGCATGTCGGAACCGGGGCGACGCGCCTCCTGGAACCAGGCATGCTCGTCGGAGGTGTGGTTCACGACGAGGTCCGAGATGACCCTGATCCCCCGGCGATGGGCGGCATCGAGGAGGTCTGCCATGTCGTCGACCGTCCCGACGTCGGGATGGATGGCGTAGTAGTCGCGAATGTCGTAGCCGCCGTCACGCAGCGGCGAGTCGAAGATCGGGGGAAGCCAGAGGCAGTCGACCCCGAGCCACTCGAGGTACTCGAGCCGGTCGGTCAGGCCGCGAAGGTCTCCCACGCCATCCCCGTCCGCGTCGCCGAACGACCGGGCGAGGACCTCGTAGAAGACCGCTGAGCGGTACCAGTGCCGATCGTCTGACATGCCGGGTCAATCTACCGACAAGCGCGTAGGGTCGCCCTCATGCCATCGATGTTTCTCCTGCAGGAAGCCGGGCCAGGAATCCACGCCGCGATCGCACCGCGGGTCGGCGGTCCCGCCATCAGCAACGCCGCCATCGTGGACCTCGGGGACAAGACGATCGTCGTCGACTCGTTCATGACGATCGCCGCCGCCGACGAGCTGCGCGAGACGGCGCGCGCCCTGACCGGCCGGGACGTCCTGCTCGTCGTGTCGACCCACTTCCATCGCGACCACGTGGGCGGGAACAGCGCCTTCGCCGACCTGCCGATCGTGAGCACCCGCGTCACCCTCGACCTGATGGCGGCCGACTCGGCCGCCGACGCTGCGGCGTACGGAGCCGAGATCGACGCAACCCTCGCCGCCGCCAGGTCCGCCGTCGAACAGGCCGACTCCGCCGAGGCCGCGGCGGCGGCCGCGGACCTCCTCGCCATGGCCGAGGCCATGGACGCCACCCGCGACCGCTACCGCCTCACCCTCCCCGACCTCCTCATCGGGGACCGCCTCGTGATCGAGGGATCGGAACGGTCGGCGGAGATCGTGTCGCCGGGGCGCGGCCACACGGCATCCGACGTCTTCGTCCACGTCGCCGACGCCGGGGTCGTCGTCGCCGGAGACCTCGTGTGGGAGGGGACCCATCCGAAACTCGACGACGGACACCCCTCGGATTGGGCCGGGTCCGTCGACACCCTCGCAGGATGCTCGCCGAGGGCCGTCGTGCCCGGGCACGGCCCGGTGGCCGGGGCCGCGAGCCTCGAGCACATGGCGGCATACCTGCGCGCCGTCGATGGGATGGTCGCCGCGGCCCGTTCCGGGGATCTCGACCCGGCCGACGCGCCGGCACCGGCGGGCTCCGAGGCGTGGGGCGGGATCGAGCGGCTGCGCCGAGGCATAGCCGCGCTCGCTTCGTGAACCTTCCCGGCAACCTGGTCCGCTGGATCGAGACCACTGCCGGAGGTGCGCCGACCGCCGTCACCACGCTGCCCTCGTCGTCGTCGACGGTCCTCGAGATCGAGGTCGCGCAACGGACCCTCGTCGTCCGCCGGCTGACCGATCCGGACCGGCTCCGCCCTCGACATCGTGGACCGGTACGACGGCGGGCAGGCCGTCGACCACTGGACCGGGCCCGCCGGCCACGAGGCCGACACCCGCACCCGCACCCGCACCCGCTTCGAACAGTGGCTGCGAGAGGCCCTGCACGCTCTCCGACCGACCGCTCGGAGGATCAAAGCGAAGCGCTCCCGAGGTCGACTGCCTCGATCGCCGAGGATCATCCTCCCCCGCATCGGCGGGGACGGGAGCGGAAACGGCCCTGCCGGTGCGGGTAGCGTGCCGGCGATGGACCTCGTCGCCCGCATCCACGCCGACCTCCCCGTGATCGACGGCCACAACGACCTGCCGTGGCGGATCCGATCAGAGGCCGGAGGGGATCTCGACCGGGCCGACCCCCGCGGACGGCTCCCGGACTTCCACACCGACGTCCCGCGGATGCTGGCGGGAGGCGTCGGCGGTCAGTTCTGGTCGGTCTACGTCCCCGCCGACGCCGCTGCGCCCTTCGAGGCGACGGTCGCCCAGATCGACCTCGTGGGGCGAATGGTCGCCAGGGACGACCGGCTCGAGCCCGCCACCACGGCCGACGACGTCCGCCGGATCCGCTCCCGGGGCCGCATCGCCTCGCTCATGGGTGCCGAGGGCGGCCACTCCATCGAGGCCGACCTGGGGAAGCTGCGCGACCTCTTCGACCGGGGTGTCCGGTACCTCACGCTCACCCACAGCAACACCCTGCCGTGGGCCGATTCGGCGACCGACGACCCCGTCCACGGCGGGCTGACCGGGTTCGGCCGCGACGTGGTCCGCGAGATGAACCGCCTCGGGATGCTCGTCGACGTCTCGCACGTCTCGGCCGACACCATGTGGGACGCATTGGAGTCGTCTGGCAAGCCGATCATCGCGTCGCACTCGAACGCCCGGGCGCTCGCCGATCATCCCCGCAACGTCCCCGACGACGTGCTCGCCGAGATCGGCCGCCGTGGCGGCGTGGTGATGGCGGTCTTCTTCCCCGGGTTCGTCGTTGCCGAGACCGCCCGGGAGATGCGGGCGATGTTCGACCGCTGGCGCGAGGTCCGGGCCGAGCTCGTCG
>DATHYU010000069.1:0-8344 GCA_035458965.1 Acidimicrobiia bacterium
GCGGCGATCCGATCGCCGACCTCGAGCACGAGGACGTCGCCGGGAACCACGTCGGCGCTCGGGACGGTCACGCGGTCGCCGCCGCGGAGGACGAGGGCCAGCGGCGCTGCCATCTCCTTGAGGCGGGCGAGCGCGTCCTCGGCGCGTGCCTCCTGGACGTACCCGAGGATCGCGTTGAGGACGACGATCGCCAGGATCACCCCGGCGTCGATCCACTCGTCGAGCAGCAGGCCGCTGATCGACGCGGCGCCGACCAGGATCCAGATCAACACGTCACGGAACTGCTCGGCAAGGATGGCGAGGCGGCCCGGCCGGGTGTCCTCGCCCAGCTCGTTCGGGCCGTACCGCTCGAGCCGGGCACGGGCCTCCGAGGCACTCAAGCCACGAGCAGGATCGACGCCGAGCTCGGCGGCCACCTCGGCGGGCGAGGCACTGTGCCACGGACGGGCCATCGCTGATCACACTACCGACAAGGCCGGGCCGCACCGGTACGCTCGGCCGCCATGCGCGACGTCATCGATGCCTGGCTCGCCGACGAGGAACGGGCCGATCGGGTCGCCCACGTCGAGCACCAGCCGCCGCGCGGGGCGATCTTCGACGATCTCGACCTCGAGCCCCGCCTGGCCGCGGCGCTGGCCGAGCGCGGCATCGAGCGCCTGTACCGGCACCAGGCCGAGGCGATCCGGCTCGCCCGGGCCGGCACGCACACCGTCGTCGTGGCCGGCACGGCGTCGGGGAAGTCCCTCTGCTATCAGGTGCCCATCGCGGAGGCGGCCCTGGCCGACAAGCGATCCACGGCGCTGTGCCTGTTCCCGACGAAGGCGCTCACCCAGGACCAATTCCGCTCGTTCCACCGGCTGGGCCTCCCCGAGCTGACCGCTGCGGTGTACGACGGCGACACCGAGACGGAGGCGAGGGCCTGGATCCGCCGCCAGGCCAACGTGGTGCTCACGAACCCCGACATGCTCCACATCGGGATCCTCCCCCACCACGCACGATGGGCCCGCTTCCTCAAGCGCCTCCGCTTCGTGGTGGTCGACGAGGTGCACGTGCTGCGGGGCATCTTCGGGAGCCATGTCGCGAACGTGCTCCGCCGGCTGCGGCGTCTCGCCGCCCACTACGGATCGGACCCGACCTTCGTGACGTGCTCGGCGACCATCGGGAATCCGGCGGACCTCGTGGAACGGCTCACCGGGCTCGACATCGAGGCGATCGAGCAGGACACCTCGCCCGCCGGCGCCAAGGAGATCGTGATCTGGAACCCCCCTGTCGACGAGGACGACCGCCGCCCCAGCGCGTTGACCGAGGCGACCGACCTGTTCGTGGATCTCGTCGGCCGCGACCGGCACACGATCGCGTTCACGAGGAGCCGGAAGGGCACCGAGCTCGTGTACCGGTGGGCACGGGACCGCCTCGACGACGATCGCAAGGACCGCATCGCCCCGTACCGCGCCGGGTACCTCGCGAAGGACCGGCGAGAGGTGGAACGGCGCCTGTTCTCCGGCGAGCTACTCGGCGTCACGGCGACGAACGCCCTGGAGCTCGGCATCGACGTGGGCGGCCTCGACGCGGCGATCGTCACCACCTTCCCCGGCACCATCGCCTCGTTCCGCCAGCAGGCCGGACGTGCCGGCCGCACCCTCGACGACTCGCTCGCCGTGCTCGTCGCCGGAGAGGACGCCCTCGACCAGTACTTCGCCCATCACCCCGAGGAGCTGTTCGGGCGTCCCGCCGAGGCGGCCGTGGTGAACCCGGTCAATCCCGAGGTGCTGACCGCCCATGCCGCCTGCGCCGCCTACGAGAAGCCCCTCGACCACGCCGACACGGCGCTGTTCGGGCCGGAGCTCGAGGAGGTGGTCCCGGGGCTCGTCGACCGCGGGGACCTGCGGCTCCGCGACGGGCTGCTCTGGTACGCCCACCGCGCGGCACCGGCGCCCGGCATCGACATCCGCACGGCCGGCGGTCCGCCGTTCACGATCGTGGACACCGAAGGTGCCCTCGTCGGATCGGTCGACGAGGGCCGGGTGTTCTCCCAGGCCCACCCGGGAGCCGTGTACCTCCACCAGGGCGAGGGCTACGTCGTCGAGGAGCTGCACCTCGGCGACCGGATGGTCGTCGCCGCCCGGCGCGAGGTCGGGTACTACACCCAGCCCCAGGAGGACACCTGGGTCGAGATCACGGCCGTCCACGGGCGGGACACGGCCGGCCGGTTCCCCCTCCGACACGGTCTCGTGGAGGTCGAGCACCACGTGACCGGCTTCAAGCGCAAGAGCGTGGCGGACGGCACCGTGCTCGGATACGAGCCCCTCGAGCTGCCCTCGCGCCGCTTCACCACGCAGGCCGTCTGGGTCGAGGTCCCCGACGACATCATCGAGGACGCACGCATCGAGGCGCGCGATCTCCCGGGCACCCTGCACGCGGCCGAGCACACCTCGATCGCGATGCTCCCCCTGTACGCCATCTGCGACCGCTGGGACGTCGGCGGGCTGTCGACGAACTTCCACCCCCAGATCGGCGGCTCGGTCTGGTTCGTGTACGACGGATACCCGGGCGGAGCGGGGATCTCCCCGATGGCGTTCTCACGCGGCGAACGGCACCTGGCGGCGACTCTCGACGCGCTCGTGCGGTGCCCCTGTTCGGCCGGATGCCCTTCGTGCGTCCAATCACCCAAGTGCGGGAACTTCAACGAACCGCTCGACAAGGCCGGGGCGATCGCCCTGCTCGAGACCGGCCTCACCCGCCGCCGAGCAGCAACGCCGGGCTGAACTCGGCCCTGCCCCGGGCGCGCACCGTCACCGCTCCCACCGGCCAGAGCCGCACCCGCCGCTCGACGTCGACGATCACGGTGCGATGGGCCCACGACCGATCGACCGGACAGCTGCACCCGACCAGCGAGGCCCCATTCGCGGCGGCGAAGCGAGCCGCCTCCTCGGCCGGGGTGCCCCTGGCCCCGAAGGGCAGGAACGTGACGGGCGCGGCGGCGAGCGCCGCGGCGTCGGCGGCCGCGGCGGCCCGGGTGCGCCCCTCGAAGAACGCCCCGACCGACGCGACCGCAGCCCCGAGCATGAGGGCGAACACGAGAACCCCGAGGAGGGCCACCGACGCCGCCCCGCGCTCGTTCACTGCTCGACCCGCATGGATGCGTGGCCCCGCAGCGTGACACCGAAGCCGCCGAAGAGCGGTCCGGCGACCCGGTGGGTGGCCGCCACCGTCACATCGGCGCGGCCGCCGACATGGTGGTCCCGCTCGACCACGACGCGCGCGGTGGACGCCAGTTCGGGCCCGAGCACCGTCTTGACGACGGCGATGGCTCGCTCCGGGTCGGGAGCGGTCGCCGCCTCACGCGCCCCTTCGCGGGCCGCATGGGAGACCTGGAGTTGGGCGCGGGCCGCCACGGCGACCTCGACGACGCCGACGAGCACGGCGACGACCAGCGGGATGAGCAGGGCGAAGTCCACCGCGGCGGACCCTCGCTCGTTCACCCCGCCGTCTCGACGGCGCCGCGGACCCGCCGGATCACGGCGTCGAAGAACTCGGGGAGGACACCCGAGCTCGACGCCCACACGATGAGGGCGGTGGCGATGACCGCGGCGGCGACGATGACAAGGGCGTATTCGGCGGTCGCCTGACCGCGTTCGTCTCTCATGAACGGCATCTCGATGCTCCCTGGTCGGGCCGGATCCGCCGGCCGTCGGGTCCTCCGGGTCACCCGATCTCCCCGAGACGCTCGAGGGCGTCGATGACCGCCGGGCCGACGGCGAGCACGACGAAGCCGGGAAGGATCAGCAGGGCGAGCGGCACCAGCAGCCGGACGGGCAGCTTCCGCGCATCGGCGAGGCGCGCCGCGTGGTCGGCGTGGCGCCGCTCGGCGGCATACGACTCGACGGCGTCCGCAGCCGGAGCGCCGCTCACGACTGCCCGGGCGAGGAGCCGGTAGAGGCGGGCGCCGTGGCCGCCGGCGTCGGCCAGGGCCGCAGCGACGCCCCGGCGATCGGCCTCGGCGAGGACCAGGCGGACCTCGTCTCCCAGTTCCGGCACGACCCATCGGGAGGCGGCATCGAGGGCTGCGCGGGGCGGCAGGCCCGCCGTCAGCCCGAGGGCGACGAGATCGGCGAGGACGACGAGGTCGCCCTCGACCGCGCCCATCGCGTCCCGCCGCCGCGCGAGCCGACCGCGCCAGGCCCACAGCGCGGCAACCGCTCCGGCCGCGACGGCGGGGACGGGGGCGACCATCAGGAGACCGCCCACCACTCCCACCGGCAGACGCCGATGGGGGGCGACCCACTGCGATGCCGCCCATCCGACGGCGAGGGCGACCGTCATCGGTCGCGAACCATCCAGCCGACGAGCGCCGATCCCGAAGCGACGAGAAGGCCCCCGACGACGAGCACGACGCGGCCGGCCGGGTCGGCCCACAGGGTGCCGGCCCGGCCGCTGACCACGAAGACGACGGCGAGGAGCAACGGGATCCCGCCGACGACCGCAGCCGCCAACCGCGCCTGCGCGGTGAGGGCGCGCCGGTCGCGCCGCAGGCGGCCGACCTCCGCCGCACGGTCGGCGAGCGCCGCGAACAGCGGCGCCGCCGGTGCGCCGGTCGAGCCCGCCATCGCCATCGCCGCCCGCACCGAGCGGCCGTTCACCGGGAGTGCGTCGGCCATCGCATCGGCGACCCGAGCGAGCGGCAGCCCGGCCCGGGCACGCCGGGCCGCAGAATCGAGGCCGAGCCGCGGCGCCCTCGCAGCCGCGGCATCGACGGCCATGCGCAAGGATGCTCCGGCGGCGAGCTCGGCAACCAGGCCTCGGAGCGCATCGACCTCGTCGTCGGCGGTGGGTCGGGCACGCCGCTCGCGTCGATGGGAGACGACACCCCACCCGGCGGCGGCAACGAGGAACCACACCGGCCGCAAGACCGCGAGGCCCACGATCGCCACGACGGCCAGCGGGGTGTCCGCCGACAGCGCGAAGGCGAGCAGGGCGACGGTCATCACGGTCCCACCACCTCGAGCGCCGCGCCACGGACCTCGGCGATCGCCGCCACGACACGCCGCTCCGCGCGCCGGGCCACATGGACGACGAGATCGACCGCCGACCACAGCTGGCGGCGAATGGCCTCCGGAGCGGGAGCACCGTCTCCGGTGAGCGCAAGCGTCTCGAGGCGCCACATCGCCTCGTCGGGGCCGTTGGCGTGCACGGTTCCCATCGAGCCGTCGTGGCCGGTCGACATCGCCTGGATGAGATCGAGGGCCTCGGGACCACGGACCTCGCCGACCACGATCCGGTCGGGACGCAGCCGCAGGGCATGGCGCACCAGGGAGCGGAGGGTGATCTCGCCGGCGCCCTCGGCGTTCGGTGGCCGGGCTTCGAGGCGGACCGCGTGGCCTCTGGGCCGGAGCTCGGCGGCGTCCTCGACGGTGACCACCCGCTGCCCGGCGGGAACGAGGCCCAACAGGATGTCGAGCAGGGTGGTCTTCCCGGCGCCGGTCCCGCCGCAGACGAGCAGGTTGTGACGGTCGGCGACCGCGTCGCGCAGCGAGGCGGCTCCGGCCTCGGTGATCGATCCGGCCTCGACGAGGGCGTCGAGCGATGGCACCGATGGCGTGAAGCGCCGGATCGCCACCACCGGGCCGGTCACGGAGGCAGGTGGGACGAGGGCGTGCAGTCGGGACCCGTCGGCGAGACGCGCATCTACGGCAGGCGAGGCCCGGTCGATGCGGAGCCCGAGCGGTGCGACGACCCGCTCGACCATCGCGATGACCGCCGCATCGTCGGCGAACGAGATCGCGGTGCGCTCGAGGGCCCCGGACCGCTCGACCCACACCTCGTCCGGCCCGTTGACGAGGACGTCGCTGACCGCGTCGTCGCCGAGGAGCGGTTCGAGGGGCCCGAGCCCGACGACGGCGTCGAGGGCGACGGCTGCGGCTCGGGGCCGGAGGGGTGCTTCGTCCTCGGCGAACCGGCGCGCCGGAGCGAGGAGGTCGCGTCGCCGCAGGGGCAGGCCGGCATCCACGAGGCGCTCGACGATGCGGCTCACGCCGTCCATGGGATCTCCCAGACGCGCTTCCAGGCCCGGATCCAGCGATCGGGGCCAGGGTGCCGGCCCCCCAGGAGGGCTTCGACGGTCCGCCGTCCCGGGACCGGGAGGCGGTAGCCGGGCCCGGGCATCGGCGCCGCCGTCGGGGTCGCCTGATAGACCGCCGGCTCCTCGGTCGCCGCGGTCCACGGAGCCGGCAGCAGGAGCCGCACCGGGACGACGGGTATCGCCCCGGCGGACGGCGCGGGGCGGGGCGGGAGGCGCAGCACGACGTGATCCCAGGCGTCGATGAGCGCGGCGAGCACCGGTGCGGCCCGGCCGGCCGGCACGCCCCCGTTGCGAAGCACGGCGATGCCGCGCCGGGGTCGCAGATCTTCGGCCGTCGGGTCCTGCCGGACGAGATCGGCGAGCGACCGATCCCCCGGGTAGCGGGGGCCGGCCGGGTCGAGATCGACGACGACGGCGGACCCGGCGGCCACCGCGCAGCCGAGTGGTGCGAGCGCCCCCAGGAGACCGTCCTCCGGCGCCCAGAGAGCGAGGGCAGGCACGGAGCGAACGTATGAGACCAGGCGCCGCGCCACAAGAGGGCAGTCGGGACCCAAGACCCTCTGCTCAACGTCAGGACCTCCGTACCATCCTTGTCATGACGCAGGCCGCGTTCTTCGATCTCGACAAGACGGTGATCGCCAAGTCCTCGACGCTGGCGTTCACCGGGAAGCTCTACAAGGCGGGCATGCTCGGTCGCCGCACGCTGGTGCGCGCCGCGATCGGCCAGCTCATCTACGTGCTGTTCGGGGCCGACCACGACACGCTCAAGAAGGCGCGCGACACGATGATGAGCCTGACGAAGGGCTGGAACCGCGCCGAGATCGAGCAGATCGTCGAGGAGACCCTCGAGGACGTCGTCGCTCCCCTCGTCTACGCCGAGGCGCTGTTCCTCATCGACGAGCACCTGCGGGAGGGCCGGCGCGTCTTCATCATCTCGGCGAGCCCCGAAGAGATCGTCCGACCCCTTGCCCGGTACATCGGCGTGGACGAGGTCATCGCCACTCGGGCAAAGGTCGACGAGGCCGACTGCTACACCGGCGAGATCGAGTTCTATGCGTACGCCCAGCAGAAGGCCGACGAGGTGCGCCGCCTCGCCGAGGACGAGGGCATCGACCTCGACCGGTCGTACGCCTATTCCGACAGCGCCACCGACATCCCCCTGCTCGCCGAGGTCGGCCATCCCCATGCGGTCAACCCGGACAAGGAGCTGCGCGAGGCGGCAGAGGAGCGGGATTGGCCGATCCTCGAGTTCCAGCGCCAGGTGAGCCTCGGCTCCCGCCTGGCGAAGCCGGTTCCGATCATCTCCGGGGCGACCGTCGCGACGATCGTGGGCACCGCGATAGCGTGGGCGTTGCTGCGCAAGAGGAAGTAGGCGGCCGCCCTCGGGGCGGTCGGGAACGGTTCGACGGGTTCACGCGTTGATGGGGGCACAGGAGGTTTCCGACACATGGTCTTCGGACACACGCGCCACGTGAAGATGATCGATCCTCGGCTCGCCCTGGCAGGGCGCGAGGAGCCGCTCGACGTGCAGGACGGCCACTACGTGCTCGGCACCTCGATGTTCCCGCCGTTCCCGGAGGGGACCGAGACGATCCAGTTCGGGATGGGCTGCTTCTGGGGCGCCGAGCGGATCTTCTGGCAGGTTCCCGGCGTCCACACGACGGCGGCGGGGTACTCGGGCGGCTACTCGCCGAACCCGACCTACGAGGAGGTGTGCTCGGGCCGCACCGGCCACGCCGAGACGGCGCTCGTGGTGTTCGATCCCGAGCGGGTGTCCTACGAGGACCTCTTCGCTCCGTTCTGGGAGCAGCACGATCCCACCCAGGGCATGCGTCAGGGCAACGACATCGGCACGCAGTACCGCTCGGCGATCTACTGGACCACCGAGGCCCAGCGGGAGGCCGCCGAGGCGTCGCTGGCGGCGTATCAGGCCAAGTTGGATCGGGCCGGATACTCGGCGATCACGACCGAGATCGCCGAGGCCGGGCCCTTCTTCTACGCCGAGACGTACCACCAGCAGTACCTGGCGAAGAACCCGAACGGCTACTGCGGGATCGGCGGCACCGGCGTCGCCTGCTCGACCGGGGAGTGACCGCCCTCGACCCCGGTTCGTCTCCGTCCGGAAGGCGTCAGCCGGCGAAGTTCGGGGCGAAGTCGGCGAGGAAGTCGGCGGGGATGCGCACCGGCCGCAACGTCGCCGGGCCCACCCACACGTAGTGGCTGCGGAACCGCGCCACCGGGCGCCCCGCCTCGATGAGGTAGTGG
>DATHYU010000070.1:0-2991 GCA_035458965.1 Acidimicrobiia bacterium
CGACGGTGATCGGTGGCTCGTCATGGTCCACGGCCGCGGGGCGAGCCGCCAGGAGTTCCTGCGCACCCTCGATGCCCTCCGCGACCTCCGGATGCCGACGCTGGTGGTCACCTACCGCAACGACGACGGCGCTCCCGAGACGGGTGACTCGTTGATCCTCGCCGGCCAGCGCGAGTGGCGCGATGTCGAGGCGGCCGTCGACCACGCCGTCGCCGCCGGTGCCCGCGACGTCGTGCTGGTCGGCGCCAGCATGGGAGGCGCCCTTGCCCTCGGGTACGTGATGGAGGCGCCCGACGCGCCCGTGGCCGGTCTCGTCCTCGACGCGCCTCTCGCCGACCTGCGCCACGTCGTCGGCCTCCGCTCCGGCGAGGCCATCCCGATCGGTGGGCCCGTCGGATCCTCGATCGTCGCGGTGGCTCGGGCGATCACCTGGATGCGGACCGGGCTCGACTTCGACGCCGTCGACTACGTGGACCGCGCCGGCGAGCTCGACGTGCCGGTCCTGCTCTTCCAAGGCACCGAGGACCGGACGGTCCCCTACGAGGTCGGCACGTCCTTCGCGGCCGCCCGCCCGGACCTCATCGAGTTCCACACGGTCTCCGACGCGGGCCACGTGAAGGCGTGGAACGAGGATCCCGAGGGGTATCGAGACACGGTGGTGACGTTCCTCGAACGGCTTCCGTAGGAGCACTCCCGCGGCCGAAGGAGTGTCGTACCGGCGTCGTATCTTCGAGAGATGAAGTCGGAACACGGGCCGTCCGTGCCCCTCGACGAGCTGTTGCCCGGTCCGGAGCTGGCCGCACGGCTTGGCGCGATCGACCTCGATTCGCTCTCGGGGTACGACCGCGTGGACTTCCTCCGGGCCGCGCACCGGATGCTCTCGCACGTGCAGGCCCAGGCCTACGCCGCCGTCGCCGCGATCGCCGACCACATGGAGGATTCCGTGTACGCCGATCGGTTGGAAGTCGCCTGGGATGCGACCGCGACCGAGATCCGGGCGGCGCTTCGCCTCACCAGGCGTTCGGCCGAGGCCGAGCTCGAGATGGCCCTCGACATCCATCGCCGGCTGCCGGCCGTCGGGGCAGCGCTCTCCGACGGTCGCATCGATCACCGTCGTGCCCGCACGATCGTCCGGGGGACCTCCCACCTCGACCGGGACACGGCCAGAGCGGTCGTCGACACCGTCCTCGAGACGGCGCCCCAGCTCACGACGGGCCAGCTCGCCGAGCGGCTCCGTCGCCTGTGCGTCGAGGTCGATCCCGAGGCGGCTCAGGATCGCTACGAGGACGCCGTCGAGGAGCGGCGGATCGTGCTCGAGGCGTCGCCGGATGGCACGGCCGGCCTCCTCGGCCTCGACCTCCCGCCCGACCGTGCCGCCGAGGCCGCCGACAACATCAACCGGCTGGCCATGTCCCTCGACGGCGACGATCGATCGGTCGACCAGCGGCGGGCCGATGTCTTCTTGGATCTCCTCACCGGATCCCGGCGGGACACCCGGGGTGGGACGGTCCAGCTACGCGTCGACCTCGGCACCCTGGCGGGGCTCGCAGAGGCGCCGGGCGATCTGAACGGGTTCGGTCCCGTGATCGCCGACATCTCCCGCCAGGTCGCCGACGCCCAGCGGGACGGCGAGTGGCGCTTCACGATCACCGATCCGGACACCGGACTCCCCGTGCACGACGGCACGACCCGTCGACGGCCGACAGCGGCCCAGCGACGCACGGTCGAGGCCCGGGACGCCCACTGTGTGTTCCCGGGCTGTCGGATGCCCGCTTCGGCGTGCGACCTCGACCACCGCACACCCTGGGCCGTTGCCCAGCGGACCTCGAGCGCCGACATGGCGCCCGGGTGCCGCTACGACCACGTGACCGTTCGGCACGGCCTCGGATGGCGGTACGTCGGGCTGCCGAACGGCGACTACCTGTGGATCAGCCCGCTCGGGCATGAGTACACGACGAGCGGCCGATCGCCCTGAGACAGTCGCTCCTTCCGCCGGGAACCGTCCCGGTCACTCGGCACGTCCGAGCGGTGACCACGAAAGAGGAGAACCCATGTCGAAGATCCTGGCCTCGATCACAGCCCTCGCTCTCCTGCTCGCGGCGTGCGGGACGGACACGCCCGAGACCGGAGCCGCCCCGACGACGTCGGTCCCCGGAGACGCCGCGGTGTCCGATCCGCTGCCGCTCGCCGACGACGGCGGCACCACGTTCGCCGGCATGGGCCCCGGCATCTCCGTCGCCGACCTGCTCGCAGCGTCCGGCAGCGGCCCCTTCCTCGTGAACGGCTTCGTCTTCGTCTCGCCCGACGGGACGGCGGTGCTCGCCGACGCTATCGCCGAGTCCTTCCCGCCCCAGCCCGGTGGCGCGCAGGTGGCCCTCCAGGGCTTCGACCTCATGCAGCTGCCGCTGACGGAAGGGCCCACCGACGCCGAGATCGCGGTCTCCGCCTGGACGGATCTGCCGGTGCAACTCCTCGGCGGGCTGATCGACGGTGAGTTCGTCGCCGACCCGACGTCGTCGGCGTAGCGGTCGCAGCGATCCGGTACCGAGAGGGCCCCGATGACCCGGGGCCCTCTCTCTGCATCATCGCTCGTCGCATGGGTCGTGAGAGACGCGTCGACGGGTACGGTTCGATGTCGCTCGTCCTGCGAGACGACGGCGGGACCTGGTGGGTGGTCGAGGCCATCGGAGCCGATGGCAAGCGCCGGCCCGCACCGGAGGTCGTGATCCCGACGGACGTCGACGACGCCCGGATCGTCGACGAGTTGGAAGCCCTCTACCACGAGGCGGGGCGCCCAGGATCCCGCATCTCCATCATCGGCTGACGGCCTGAGGACGTGGCGGACTCGCAGACCGGATGGGTCCCGGCGGTGGCCGCCTGTCGGTCCTTTCGCTAGCCGGGTGTCTCCCAGGACCGGAGGCCGGCCCAGTAGTGGCTGGCGATCTTCATGACGCCGTCCTCCTCGACGACGACGTAGGTCGCCACTCCGTC
>DATHYU010000071.1:0-4046 GCA_035458965.1 Acidimicrobiia bacterium
CTGCGTCGGGCGCCGTGGCGCACCGCCTTCACGACGCTCGCCATCGGCTTCGTGCTCACCGCGCTCGTCGCGTTCCTCGGCATGCTCGACACCTTCATGGCGACACTCGACACCGCAGAGGTCGAAGCCGCCGCCGACACACCCGATCGGGTCGTCGTCTCCCTCGACGCGATGTACGACGCAGATGCGCCCGAAGTGCTGGCCGTGACCGGGGCCGGCACCGTTCGGCTCGCGCAGCCCACGGCTCGTCTCGGGGCGGTCGCCTCGTCTCCCGACGACGACTTCGCCGTCTTCGTCGAGTTCCTGGACCTCGACGGAGGCGTGTGGCACCCGTCGATAACCGAGGGGACGACCGGCACAGGGGGCATCGTGCTGTCGGAGGAGGCGGCCTCGGATCTGGGCCTTGCCGTCGGCGACGTGGTGACGCTCCGCCACCCCGTGCGCACCGGCGAGGCGTCGTTTGCGATCGGGCGGTCGGACGTGGTCGTGGAGGGGATGCACCCGTACCCCATTCGGGTGTTCGCCTACATGGACGCCTCCGACTCCGGCCGTTTCGGACTCGACGGGGCCGTCAACCTCGTCCACGTGCTGCCTGCAGAGGGCGCGTCGGTCGGCGACGTCCAGCGCGAGCTGTTCGGAGAGGAGGCCGTGGCGTCCGCAGAGTCGGTGACTGCGGCGACCCAGGTCGTTCGGGATCAATTCGCCGTCTTCACCGGCATCTTCCAGATGATGGCGGTCATCGTCCTCTTCATGGCGCTGCTGATCGCGTTCCTGACGGCCAGCATCGGCGCCGACGCAAGGGCGCGGGAGAACGCGACGATGTTCGCCTTCGGCGTGCGACTGCGAACGGCGCTGCGCATGGCGGTCACCGAGAGCTTCGTCATGGGTGCGGCCGCGACCGTGTTGGGGGTGCTGGGAGGCTCCATCGCCCTGGTCTGGATGGTCGACTCGCTCCTCGCGTCCACCCTCCCCGAAGTCGGCATGGACGTGGTCCTGAGGACGACGACGATCGTCGTCGTGGTCGGCCTCGGTGTCGTCGTCGTGGCCATAGCGCCCCTGTTCACCGCTCGCAGGCTCCGGCGGATGGATCTTCCGGGAACGCTCCGGCTCATGGAGTAGGACGACCTTCAGGTCGCGGAGCGACGCGCCGATCTTCCTCGTGACGTCAGAACGAGGAGACGCGCCCCATGCCGCTCGACCGCCGGGGCCTCATCGTGATCCTGCTGGTCGGAGCCATCGGGCTCGGCCCGGCTCCGGCCCTCGCCGAGACCGCCGTGGGCCTCGTCGACGCGACCCAGGGGTATTGGCGGATCCGTGAAGCCGACGGCGAGATGACGGGCTTCTACTACGGGAATCCCGGCGACGAGCCCTTCATGGGCGACTGGGACTGCGACGGCGTCGAGACACCCGGCCTCTATCGGCGACGCGATGGCTACGCCTATCTGCGCAACGCCAACACCGAGGGAATCGCCGACGTCCGGTTCTTCTTCGGGAACCCCGGCGATCTGCCCGTGCCCGGGGACTTCGACGGCGACGGGTGCGACACGCTCTCGCTGTACCGGCCGTCGGAGCATCGGTTCTACATCATCAACGGCCTGGGATCCGACGATCTCGGGCTCGGCGCGGCCGACCACTGGTTCGACTTCGGCGCCCCGGGGGACCTGCCCGTGGCGGGAGACTTCGACGGCGACGGTCTCGACGAAGTGGGCGTGTGGAGAGAAGGCGCGCTCCTCTACGAGGACGACGTCGTGCCGAACGGTCGTGCGGGGGACCCCGACCATGTGATTGCGGTGGGTGAGCGCGACGATCGACCCGTGATCGGGGACTGGTCGTCGGAGGGGCGCGATCGGCCCGCGGTGTTCCGCCCGGAGGAGGCCGCCTTCCTCCTGCCCGACGGGTCGTCGGTTGCGTGGGGCGAGGCGTCCTGGGTGCCGATCGCCGGTCGGATCGAGGCCGTCCTCGAGGAGCCGGAGCCGCAGGTCGAGCCCGGACGGGAGACGCCGCCCGAGCTGCCGCTGCGGCGGCCCGCCGACGTCCCGGTCACGTCGTACTACGGCTGGCGGTGGCACCCGATCTACCAGCAGTGGATGATGCACTCCGGCTGGGACTTCGACGCCGAATGCGGGTATCCGCTGACGGCGCCGGCCGACGCGGTGGTCATCTGGGCCGGATGGATGGACGATCGCACCGGCAATGCCGTGCGCCTCGATCACGGCGGTGGCCTCGTCACGAGCTACGCCCATCTCGCGGAGGTGCTCGTCGATGTCGGTGATCGGGTGGTGGTGGGCGAGGACTTCGCGCTGGTCGGGACGACGGGCGTCTCCACGGGGTGCCATCTCCACTTCGGCGTCCGCCAGGACTGGGAGTGGATCGATCCGGCGATCGTCCTCTGCCCGGCGATCGGCGCCCCGTCGGTCCCCCTCGACCAGGACGGGTGCCCCGACGGCTGAGCGGAGGCCGACGCGGCGTGCGTGGCGCCGGTCAGGGCAGCTCGATCGTTCCTCCGGCGACGGGCCACCATACGGACCGGAGCGCCAGGGTCCGGTCCGCCACGCCCGGTCCGTTCGTGAACTTCACGTACAGGAGCCCGGTCGACGGCCGGAAGACGCCGACCGTGTCGATGCCCGAGGAGCTCCAGTCGGCGGTGACGAACCGATCACCCGGATCGCCGAACACGAACTGGCGGTCGGCGGGCCCGGCGGTCGGTGTGTCCCGCACGAACACGTGGCCGGTCGACTCGCGGTAGAGCCCGAACTCGTCGAGGCCGTTGCCGTCGACGTCGCCGACGAAGGGCGTGTCCTGGGGGTTCCCGAACACGAAGGAGAAGTCGGCCGCCCCCAGCCCTCCGTCGGCGGAGCCGAGCTCGTTGATGACGTAGAACCGTGCCTCGGTGGGACGGTACAGCGACACGGTGTCACAGCCGTCGCCGTCGAAGTCGCCGGCGAGCGGCAGGTCGCCGGGGTTCCCGAAGTAGAACCGGACGTCGCCGGGACCCGCGTCGCTGGTGTTGCGCAGGTACACGTACCCGTCGCTGCGCCGGTAGAGGCCGGGTGTCTCGATGCCGTCGCAGTCCCAGTCGCCGAGCATCGGTGTGTCGCCGGGGTTCCCGTAGAAGAAGACCCGTTCGAACCCGTCGTCGGTCCAGAGGTGCCAGCGGCCCTGGTCGGGCTCGACGAGCGCGACGACCGGGATCTCCGCCGGTGGCGTCGCCGACACGACGCCGGCAGGCGTCACCGCCGTCACGGTGCTCCCGTCGCCGGCGAGCCGGGGCCGCTCGGCCGAGACCTGATCGGCGGCGATCACCGTCCATCCCATCCGCCGGTCGGCGAGCGCGACAGCCGTGCGGCCGAGGTGCGCGGTCAGGAACGAGACGGCGCTCCCGTCGTCGCTCAGGTCGGGGGCCCACGCATCGCAGGCCGGCTGGACGCAGCCGGCCGACCCGCCGCTCAGGATGGATGTCGCACCGGTGGTGAGGTCGCGGAGGTAGACGTCGAACCCCATGCGAGAGGCCGGGGTGAGGTCGCTGCGCGTGGAGAAGGCCAGCCACCGGCCGTCGTCGGACAGGGACGGGTCGCGCCCCACGCCGTCGACGCGGCTCGTGGCCCCCGTGTCGAGGCGTCGCAGGTACCACCCGTCGTCGCCGAGCTCGGGGGCGTGGGACCGGAAGAGCACGACGGTGGCGTCGCCGTTGACGAGGGGGGAGCTCGAGGCGTTGCCGAGCTGGGCTCCGGCGCCGGTCGTGCTGACCCGGGTCGTCGTTGCGGCGACGCGGTCGCGGACGAAGACGTCGCGGCCCATGAACGCGAAGCGTTGGCCGTTGGTGTCCCCGGGCACCAGCGAGGTGGCGAGGCTCTCGAAGACGATGAAGCGGCCGTCGTCGGAGATCGAGGGTCGTGACGAGCTCCCGCGACAGATGTCGCCGGCGGCGCAGGTCCCCTGGGAGCCGTCGGTCGCCACGGAGACGCGGATCGTCGTGCCGACGACGCGATCGCGGACGAAGACGTCCGCTGCGCCGTTGGTGTCGTCCGGGACGAGGGTGTCGGCAT
>DATHYU010000072.1:0-4804 GCA_035458965.1 Acidimicrobiia bacterium
ACTTCAGGACGTTCTTGCGGATCTCGAAGTTCTGCGACTCCACCTGCCGCTGCGCCCGCTCGACGGCCCGGGTGACCATCTTGTGCTCGATGGGCACGTCCTCGGGGATCTTGAGCATCCGCATGATCGACTCGACCCGCTCGCTGGCGAAGCGGCGCATGAGATCGTCCTCGAGGGACAGGAAGAACCGCGACTCGCCGGGGTCGCCCTGGCGGCCCGAGCGTCCTCTGAGCTGGTTGTCGATGCGCCGTGACTCGTGCCGCTCCGTCGCGAGCACGTACAGCCCACCGGCTTCGAGGACCTTCTGCTTCTCGGCTCCCATCTCGGGGGCGAGGCGTTCGACCTCCTCCTCGAGGAGCTGATCGTATTTCGGGTCCTCCGGCTCGACGCCCCGCTTGCGGAGCTCGAGCTTGGCCTGCTCCTCCGGATTGCCGCCGAGCCGGATGTCGACGCCGCGTCCCGCCATGTTCGTCGCCACGGTCACGGCCCCGAGCCGGCCCGCCTGAGCGACGATCGTGGCCTCCCGCTCGTGGTTCTTCGCGTTGAGAACCTCGTGGGGGATCCCCTGGCGCTTCAACTGGTCCGCAAGGCGCTCGGACTTCTCGATGGAGACCGTGCCGACGAGGATCGGCTGGCCCCGCTCGCGACGCTCGACGATGTCGGCCACGACGGCGTCGAACTTCGCCTGCTCCGTCATGTAGATGAGATCGGGCTGGTCGTCGCGGATGACGGGCCTGTTCGTCGGGATCTCGAAGACCTCGAGCTGGTAGATCTCGTTGAACTCGGCTTCCTCGGTCTTGGCCGTGCCCGTCATGCCGGCGAGCTTGTCGTACATGCGGAAGTAGTTCTGGAGCGTGATCGTGGCGAGGGTCTGGTTCTCCTCTTTGATCCGCACGCCCTCCTTGGCCTCGATCGCCTGATGCAGGCCCTCCGAGTACCGCCGACCCTCGAGGATCCGCCCGGTGTGCTCATCGACGATCTTGACCTCACCGTTGGCCACGACGTAGTCGACGTCGCGGTGGTAGAGCGCCTTGGCCTTGAGGGCGACATCGAGGTGGTGGACGAGATCGACGTTCGTGTGGTCGTACATGTTCTCGACCCCGAGGATTCGCTCGACCTGGGCGACGCCGTCCTCGGTGCTGACCACCTGGCGCTTGCCCTCGTCGACCTCGTAGTGCACCTCGTCGTGGAGTCGCGTGGCGATCCGGGCGAAGTCCCGGTACCACTTGGCCGTGTCCCGGACCCGCCCGCTGATGATGAGGGGCGTCCGTGCCTCGTCGACCAGGATCGAATCGACCTCGTCGACGATCGCATAGGCGTGGCCTCGCTGAACCATGTTCTCGGGCCGCATGGCCATGTTGTCGCGCAGGTAGTCGAAGCCGAACTCGTTGTTCGTGCCGTACGTGATGTCGGCCGCGTAGGCCGGACGGCGCTCCTCGGGCAGCATGTCCGCCTGGATCAGCCCGACCGTGAGGCCGAGGAACCGGTGGACGCCGCCCATCCATTCGGCGTCGCGCTTGGCGAGATAGTCGTTCACGGTCACGATGTGCACGCCCTTGCCCATGAGCGCATTGAGGTAGACGGGCATCGTCGAGACGAGCGTCTTGCCCTCGCCGGTCTTCATCTCGGCGATCGCACCCTGGTGGAGAACGGCTGCTCCTACGACCTGGACGTCGTACGGACGCTGGTGGAGCACCCGGCGGGCCGCCTCGCGCACGACGGCGAAGGCCTCTACCTGGACGTCCTCGAGCGTCTCGCCCTCGGCGAGACGGCGGCGGAACTCATCGGTCTTGGCGCGCAGGCGATCGTCGGAGAGCGCTTCTATCTCGGGCTCGAGGGCGTTGACGAGCCTGACGACCTCGTCGAGTGCTCGCAGCTTCTTGCCCTCGCCGGCGCGCAGAAACTTGCTCAGGAGGGACATTGTGGAGCCATGATATCGAGGGCCTTGGTCTGCGGAAGGACCTCGAGTCAGCGACTGCCGGCGAGGTCCGCGATCGACACCCCGGCCTCCTCCGGCTGCACGCTCCCGACCACCGTTCGGTCGACGAGGTCCACCGGTTCGGGGACCTCGAGCCGTGATCCGGAGGCATCGCTGACGACCAGTGCCCGCCCGGTGCTCGTCGTCACCAGGACGACCTCCCCGCCCGACAGCCGGACGACCGAGCCCGGCGGTGGCTCACCGAAGGTTTCGATGAACGCTCCCACCACGGTGGGATCCAGGTCGACGCCGGCGGACGACCGCAGGATGCGGACGCTTTCGGCGGGAAGGCGGGCGGACCGCCCACTCCATCCACCCACGAGGTGCCCAAAGGCATCCGCGACACCGACGATGACGCTGAAGGGATGAACGGTGCGATCGAGGCGCGGATAGCCGGTCCCGTCGAACCGAACATGGTGCTCCAGGGCGACTGCGGCGACGGTCTCGTGTCCCGGCCCTCCGGCGGCGATGAGCGAGGCGGCGCCGACGACAGGATGATCGCGAACGTCGATCCCCGGCTCGAGCAGGAGGGCGACATCGGCGAGCAACGCCGAGGTCGCCACGAGGCGCTGGCGCCCACGGTCGACCCCGACCCGATCGGCAAGCACGCTCGACAGGAGGGCGACGCCGGCGGAGCGCTCCGGGATCTCCGGATGAGAGAGGCTCTGGAGCGCCTGGAGGAAGGCGCCATCGGGATCCCCGATCGCGGCCGCGGCCAGGGGCTGGGCGACTTCTCCGACGGCCTCGAGTCGGATTCCGGACGCGACGGTGCTGCGGACGACGTCACACGCCTCGGCGACGAGGCGCGTGAGCGACGAAGCCGACGAGACGCGCGACGACGAAGGTGCGGGACGATCGTCGACACGCACCGAGCGACCCGGACCGATGGGCTCGCCACCTGCGGCGAAGCCCACGAAGGCAGCGATGTCGGCCCCCTCCACGGGTGCGACGAGGGTGACGACGTCGACGCCCTGTGCCCGAAGCCCGCCGAGCAAGCCGGCGTACTCGATGGCCGCGCCCTCGATGGCGACGCCGTCGACGCCGACCGGATCATGGAGCGAGATCTCTGCCGACCCGGTCGCCGTGGTCAGTGCGCGCGCTGCCGCGGTGAGGGCGTCGATCGCCCCCACGACGGACGGATCGCCCGGGGCGCGCCAGCCGGTGCGCTGGACGGCGGTGTGGAGGCACTTGAGGAACTCGCGTCCGGCGCTCATGAGACCCTCGACGACAGCTCGAAGCGGGCCGCATCCCGGGCCGCCTTGTGCATCCCGAACGCCGGTCGGCGAGCGGCGATTCGTTCCAAAGCGGGAAGGGCAGAGCTGTCGGGCCGCTCGGCGATGAGGGCGACGAGCCTGCGCGCATCCGTGGCATCGACCCGCTTGTCGGAGATCACCTGCTCGGCGATGGCGACGACGTCGTCCGAGCCGACAGCCCGAAGAAGGGAGATGGCGGCGTGCCGAACGGTGTCGGACTTGTCGCCGAGCGCCTCGACGATCACGGTCACCGCGCCGTCCTTGCGAATGGCGGCGATGGCCCGCAGCGCCTCCACCCGGACGCGATCGTCATCGTGGTCGAGGCAGGCCGTCAACGGCCCGACCGCGTCGTCGGCTCCCGATCGGCCGACGGCGGTGGCGAAGTTGCGGACGACGAACCAGCGGGGGTCGTCGAGATACGGGAGCAGCGCGTCCACATCGACCTTGCCGATCGACGCGAGGTGGTCGACCACCAGCTTGCGGCTGATGGGCGCCTCGTTGGCGACGATCCATTCGAGCAGCGGCGGAACGATACGCCGACCCCACGCTGCCACGAGATCGGACCCGGCCCGGGCATCTCTTCCGTCGAGGGAGAGATCCACGGCCATCATCTCGACGAGCTCGGCCGTCGTCACCCGATCGAGGGCCGCGTCGACCTGCTGCTCGAGGTCCTCGGGCCACGATCGATCGGTGAGCACGCGCAGCCACCGGTTGGCCGATACATGGTCGGCGGATCGTACGGCTCCGATGAACCGATCGGCCCAGGCGTCGAGCAGCGGGGCGACCCGGGACGGTCGCCGCTCCAACACGAGGACGTCGCCGAGAACGGTGGCGCCCACGACCGTGTCGGGATCCGCCGACGGGGAGAAGGGGCGAGAAGCGGCTACCGGTTCCGGCCGGCCGGGATCCTGCCGCAGGGGATCCGACGGCACCATGTCAAAGGTCGATGAGGTTTTCGCGGATCGCGTACAGCACCGCCTCGTTGCGGCTGTGCAACCCGAGCTTGTCGAGGATGTTGCGCACGTGGTTCTTGACCGTGTTCTCGGAGATGAACAGCTCGTGGCCGATCTGCTTCGAGGTCATGCCACGGGCGACGTGCTCGAGCACCTCGATCTCGCGCCCGGTGAGCACCGGGGTGCGGGGTTCGGTGAAGTCCAGTTGACGGAGCAATTGGCCGAGCACATCGAGGAGCTTGCCGGTCATGAGCGGGGAGATGGCCGCCCCGCCGGAGACGACGTCCTCGATCGCACGGGCCAGCTCGGCGAACCCGGCGTCCTTGACGAGGTAGCCGCGGGCCCCGGCCTTGATGCCGACGAGAAGGTCCTCGGACGACTCCGATGCCGTGAGCAGCACCACCCGCGTGTCGGGAGCGACCGCCATGATCTTGCCGACGACCTCGAGGCCGGACAGTCCCGGCATCAAGATGTCGAGGACCACCACGTCGGGCTGCAGCGACTCGGCGGCGGTGACGGCCGCCTCGGCGTTGGAGGCCTCGCCGCAGACGTCGTAGCCCTCCTGGGCCAGGGCTGCGGACAGCCCCGTCCGGAACAGATCGACGTCGTCGACGACGAGG
>DATHYU010000073.1:0-4471 GCA_035458965.1 Acidimicrobiia bacterium
GTCGAGAAGTTCGACTACCGCAAGGGCTTCAAGTTCTCGACCTATGCCTCGTGGTGGATTCGCCCGGCCGTCACCCGGGCCCTCGCCGACCAGGGCCGCACGATCCGCGTGCCGGTCCACATGGTGGAGACCATCAACAAGCTCGCCGCCGTGCAGCGCAACCTGAGTCAGGAACTCGGGCGGGAGCCGACCATCGAGGAGATCGCCTCGGATCTTGAGCTCGAGCCGGAGAAGGTCACCGAGCTCCGGCGCATCGCCCAGGACCCGCTGTCGCTCGAGACGCCACTCGGCGAGGAGGAGGACTCCACGCTCGGCGACTTCGTGCCCGATCACGAAGCCGAGGCGCCGGTCACGGCCGCGTCCTTCAAGCTCCTCCAGGAGTATCTGGGCATCGTCTTGGAGGAGTTGAACGAACGCGAGCGTCAGGTGCTGGTCATGCGGTTCGGACTCGCCGACGGGAAGATCAACACCCTCGAAGAGGTGGGCAAGCACTTCAACGTGACGCGCGAGCGCATCCGCCAGCTGGAGACGAAGGCCCTGGCGAAGCTGCGTCAGCCCTCACGGGCCCGGCGGCTCGAGGGCTACCTGGGCGACGGCTAGGAGGCCGCGACCTCGTCGTGGCCGGGTCGCAGCTTGTCCGACGCGGTGTGGATCGCATCCCCCACGGTGGTGCGGACCCGCTCAGAGGCGGAATCGACGTAGGCCTTGCCCTTGTCGGTGACCGACTGGACCCTCTCGTTGCCCATCAGGCGCTGGAACGCCACGACGATCTGCTCGTACCGCTCACGGCCTGCTTTGGCTCCGAGGACGTATCCCACGGCGGCCCCGACGACGAATCCGGTCTTGAATGTCATACCGACATTCTCGCACCCCGTGGGAGGTAGCGAACGGGCCATTCGGCCCTCGGGCGGGCTCAGCCGTTGATGGTGGCGACGAGCTTCTTGACGGACAGCATCCCGTAGTCGAACACGAACGTCTGGCCGTCCGTGGTGTCGACGACGACCTGTTTCATGAGCCCCTTCTTCGCCGCGGAGGTGCCGGCGATGATCTCGCGGGGAATCACGATCTCGGCGTCGGAGCCCTCCTCGCGGAGGTACACCAGGTTGCCGCCGCTGGCTGCGAGCGAACCGGCGGCGAGGCCGATGCCTTTCGCCACGGTCTTGAAGCTCGAGTCGTACAGCGCCCGGAAGCTGACGTCCTCGTCGGTGACCTTCAGCTTTCCGGTGAGGCGTCCGCCTCCCTCGGGGAGGTAGTTGATGGTCCAGGTTCCCAACTCGACGCTCATGGTCGTCTCCACCCTTCCGACCGCCACGGCGCCCCCTCCGCGACCCTACGCCGTGGGAACGCAGGCCGTCAGGGTTGGACCAGGTCGAGCGCGACGGGGAGGATCACGTCGACCCACGCGGTGTACTGGGCGCCGGAGGGGTGGAGCCCGTCGCGGGCGACGAGTGACGGATCGTCGGAGCGTGAGATCGGCGTGATGTCCACGAAGGGCACGTCGGCGGCCAAGGATCCCTCCCGGCCGATCTCGTTGAAGAGGTCGATCTCGGCCGCCACCGTCGCCGGGTCCGATCGGGACGCGAAGGGGGTGACGCCCCAGTCGGGGATCGAGACGACCAGCACCGGGCCGGCGGAGAAGCCTCGGGCACGATCGAGGAGGGCGGCGAATTCGGTCCGGTACTGCTCGGGGTCGAGGCCGCGGTACTGGTTGTTCACGCCGATCAGCAGGGTGACGAGGTCGTAGGGCCCCTGCGGGTCGGCGTTGTCGATCCCCCGATCGAGCTCCGACGTGGTCCATCCGGTCCGGGCGACGATTTCGACTTCGACCGGGGGCCAGCCGGCGTCCTCGAGCGCCCGCCCGAGCTGGACCGGCCACCGGTCGGCCTCGGCCACGCTCTCGCCGATCGTGTACGAATCGCCGAGGGCGAGGATCCGGAACGGCCGCTTCGGCACGGTCGTGCTCGTCGAGGCGGGCGCTGTCGTGGTCGTCGTGGTGGCCGCCGTCGTGGTCGTGGCGGAGGTGGTCGTCGTGGTCGCCTCGGTGGTCACGGCCCCATCATCGTCACCGCACGCGGCGATGAGGAGGAACACGGCGACGATCGCGAGGCGAGGGTTCATCGGCCGGAAGTATGCGGCGGGTCGGTGCGCTACCGGTAGGCACGGCGATCAGGGCATCGGAGAGACCCTGCGGCGGGGCCTTTTCTCGCGCGATGGTCGTGAACCTCGAGTCGGCACCCGGCCACGAGAGAAGGCCCCGGGATCGGTCCCCGGGGCCTTCGAGCTCGTTGGGCGCCGAGACGTCAATCGTGCTCGGTCACCTCGAAGATCTCGTCGGCGACGAGGCCGTGGGCCTCGC
Source organism: Acidimicrobiia bacterium (assembly GCA_035458965.1). Taxonomy (GTDB): domain Bacteria; phylum Actinomycetota; class Acidimicrobiia; order Spongiisociales; family UBA11373; genus DATHYU01. The sequence continues at coordinate 2,357 of DATHYU010000073.1, forward strand.
GGTGCACGGTGTTCGCCGCATCGGCGTCGGGCGCCTCTACGAGGCAGAAGATCTTTCCGGCCGCTTCGTCGACCCAGTACCGCTTGTAGCGGACCCCGTAGGCGCCCTGAACCTCGACATCGCGCTGGTGGGCCGCAGCGACGTCGGAGGCCGAGACCGACCCGTCCAACGAGTGAACATCCATGTACAACGGCATGGGTATTGCATCCCTTCCCGGGACCTGTCTGATCCCGACCCGGCAACCCTATCAATCCGGCTGCCGCGGTGACGCTCGGCGGGGCGCTCAGGCGCCGAGCCGGGCCATCGGGATCCGTTCCCACGGGTGAGGAATGCACGCTCGGACGCTTCGGTGCGGGACAGGGCGGCTAGCTGCGCGGCGCCGGTGCACCGCAGGTGGCGTCGATGGCCGGGAGCGACGCGTCGACGACGGGGACGAGCGTCATGGTCTCGGTGTCGATCGACCACGCCGCGACGACGGCGGGCTGAGAAGACCTCTCGAACGAGACGAGGAGGACCGTGATGTCACCGGCGGAACCGCTGCACTGCGGGTGGAGGGCATACTGCTCCAGGTCTCCCCTCAACACGAGCGCATCGTGGAGGGCGAACGTTGTGGCGTCCGTGGGAGTGAATCCGGTGAGCGTGTTGCGGGTGACCCCGGAGTAGTCGGTCAGCCAGATGACATCGGCTTCCATGTCGGGTGGCCAAAGATGGTGGAGTTCGACCTGGAGGTATGAGCCGGCCGAGTACTCGGACCCCGCCACGAACTCATGGACCTGCCACACGGCGCTCTGCCAGCCCATCTCCTCGACGATGCCGTTCGGCTGACGGGTCATGACGAGGCCCTCGAACGGCGATCGGTCGTGGACGGCGGTGAACACGATGTCGCCCGCTCGGTATCCCACGGCGCCGACTTCGTCGACCTCGACGCTGAGCGCCGTCGTCGTCGTGGCTGCCGAGCGGGTCGTCGTCGTGGCCACCGCCGTCGTCACCGTCGTGGCCGCGGTCGGGACCGTCGTCATGGGTGGTGGCTCGGTCGTCGCCGGGTACGTGTCGGGCGGTGCGACGTCGAAGTCCTCGAGGCCGCGCAGGTCGATCTCGACGGACGTGCCGGCTCGGGGGTCGGTGCCCGGCTGGTACCGCGTGACGGTGCCATCGGCCGTCGAGATCCACAGGGCGCCGTCCTCGGCCATCGCCATGTCGCTCAGCCGGTAGCCCGGGAGCCCGTCATCGGTGGTGAGGCGTCGCCACTCCCCGTTGCGGAGACGGTAGAGCCCCGGATCCGACCACTGCTGGTCTCCGAGGAGACGCCCGTCGGGGCTCACCTGGTGGACCAGGAACCAGGTGGTGCCGTCGGCACCGAACGCCATCTTGCGCACGCCGCCGAGGTCGTAGGCGATCGGTGTCTCGCCATCGAGGGCGGTCGGGTATTCGCCCATCCAGCGTGAGCCATCGGGAGCGATCCCGATGATCCCGCCCGCGAGGATGTGTTCGGTGACCTCGCCGCCGTGGACCCGGAGGTCCTGGCCCTGTGCTCCAGCGGAGAAGAACCACAGCGCACCGTCGGGCTCGACTGTCCAGGGGATGCCCCATGACGGCTCGTAGCCGGCGATGCCGACGCTCGAGGCGTCGGCGGGCACGAAGGCACCGCCGCTGATGATGCCCGGCCGGTCCGCGAGGCCTGTCCAGACCCGGCCCTCGTGGTCGATGATGAGACCTTCGAACGCGAGGGGATCGCCTTCGTCGGCTCCGAACCCGGCATCGACGATCGACTCCCAGGACCCATCCCGATAGGCGCCGATCCACGACATGCCCGAAACCCAGACCCTGCCGTCGGGCCCGGTGGCGACCGACGGCCATCCCTCGCCCTGGATCGGGCGGGGGAGATCCATCCGCTCCCACGCAACACCGTCGAACCGGGCGACACCGTCGAAGCCGACGAGCCAGACCGATCCGTCGTCGGCGATCACCATCGCACATGCGCACTCGCTGACGAGCCCGTCGGCGGCCGTCCACGTCGTCCATGTCTCGGAGACCGTGTCGGATGCGACCGGCGGCGGAGCATCGCCCCGCAGGAGCCAGGCCGCACCACCGATGATCAGCATCGTGATCGCCGCA
>DATHYU010000074.1:0-5461 GCA_035458965.1 Acidimicrobiia bacterium
TTGGGCGTGGAAGTCAACCGGAGCCTTCGTCCGTCGGCCTCCACGGTGCCCGGGACGATCGACGCGAACCGACTTCTCAGATCGGCACGGATCGGGAGCGCGGGATCTGTGATCAACTCGTAGGTGAACAGGAGGTCGTCCCCCGTGATGGCGGTGCCGTCAGCCCAGACCGCATCCGGGGCGACGCGGTACGTGACCGTCACGGTCCCCTCGCCGGTGCGGACGATGCCGCCGTTGTCGATCGTCGGAATGTCGGCCAGGACGTCGGGGATCGGCGCGAACGTCACGGGATCGATGTCGTGGCCCATGGCGAAGATCGCCGGGGCGAGGAGGTCGAGCACGCCGACATCGGGGCCGTCGAGCAGTGGGTTCAGGGTGCGGGGTGCTCCGCCCGCGGCGACGCCGATCACGATCTCCGATTCGGGCACGACGGTGGCGGTCGTCGTGGTCACCGGGAGCCCGGTCGTCGGCACGAAATCGCCCGCCGGGCCGACGCCGGCACCGGCGCACGCGACCGCGATCATGGAGAGGGCGGCCGACGCCGCCACGAGACGGGCGAACCGGTTCATGTCACCCAACCATCGGCAGGATGCACGGCCGCGCTGAGGGATCCCTCGGGGACGGGGCGGGCGGGTCGCCCTCCCCCCTACACCCAGTAGCGAACGATGGAGGCGAACGAGTCCGGGTCCAGCGAGGCCCCGCCGACGAGCGCGCCGTCGATGTCGCGTTTGGCCATCAACCCTGCGATGTTCCCGGCGTTCACCGAGCCGCCGTAGAGGATCCGCACGGCGTCGGCGGCCTCGTCTCCGAAGCCGGCCCGCACCCGCTCGCGGAGGAACCCGATCGCCTCGGCCGCCTGGTCGTCGGAGGCGGTGCGGCCCGTGCCGATGGCCCAGACCGGTTCGTACGCGATCACGAGCCCGCCGACCGTGGCCGCATCGAGGCCGCCAAGCCCCGCGTCGAGCTGACCGCCGATCACGGACTCCGTGGCGTCGGCCTCGCGCTGATCGAGCTTCTCCCCCAGGGCGAAGATCGGGGTCATCCCCGCGGCGAGGACGGCCCGAAGCTTCTTCGCGACCGTCGCGTCGTCCTCGCCGAAGACGTGGCGTCGCTCCGAGTGGCCGACGATCACGTAGCGCACTCCCAGCTTCACCAGCATCCCCGGAGCGATCTCACCGGTGAACGCGCCCTTCTCCTCGAAGTGGGCGTTCTGGGCGCCGAGCCGGATGGGCAGGTAGTCGGCCTCGATGACCGTCTGGACGCTGCGCAGCGCCGTGAACGGAGGGCAGACGACCACGTCGACGCGTTGATAGTCCGCTTCCTCGAGGCGGTAGCCGAGTTTCTGGACCATCTGGATCGCCTCCAGATGGGTGGCATGCATCTTCCAGTTCCCGGCGATCATGTCCTTGCGGCCCATCAGGCCCACCTCCTGAGCACGTCGAGACCCGGCAGGCTCCCCTGCTCGAGCAGTTCGAGACCGGCGCCCCCGCCGGTCGAAAGATGTGAAACGGTGTCGTCGAGGCCGAACTGGCGCAACGCCGCGACCGAGTCTCCGCCTCCGGCGACCGTGTAGGCGGTCGAGCGCCCGACCGCCTCGGCGACGCCCCGGGTCCCGCCGGCGAAGGCCTCCCACTCGAACACCCCCATCGGGCCGTTCCAGAAGACGGTGTCGGCGCCCTCGATGATGGCGCCGAACCGCGCAACGGTCTCGGGGCCGATGTCGAGGCCCATCCGGTCCGACGGCAGGTGCCTGGACGCCGCCACGGCATGGGCGGCGTCGGAAGCGAACTCGTCGGCGACGACGATGTCGACCGGAAGCGTGACCCGGCCTCCGTACGGTCCGTCGAGGATGCGACGCACGTCCTCGATCAGGTCGGGCTCCACACGGGACGAGCCCACGTCGTACCCCTCGGCGGCGAGCAGCGTGAAACACATGGCGCCGCCGACGAGCAGGGCATCGACCTTCGGGAGCAGTGCCTCCATGACGCCGAGCTTGTCGGACACCTTGGCTCCGCCGAGGATCACGACGTAGGGGCGCTCGGGGTCGTGGAGCAGCCGCGCGAAGGCGGCGACCTCCGCGTCCATGAGCCGACCGGCCGCAGAGCGAAGACGCTCGGCCACGCCGACCGTCGAGGCGTGGGCTCGATGTGCCGACCCGAACGCGTCGAGGACGAAGAGATCTGCGAGGGCGGCGAGGCCATCGGCCAATGCCGGGGCGTTCTTGGTCTCGCCTGGAGCGAACCGGGTGTTCTCGAGGACGACGACCGTGTCTGCGGGGGCGTGCGCGACGGCCGCCCGGGCGCCGTCACCCGCCACGTCGGTCGCGGTCACGACCTCGAAGTCGCCGAGTTCGCCGAGGCGGGTCGCGACCGGTGCCATGGAGAGTCCCGGGTCGATGCCCTGGGGACGTCCGAGATGACTGCAGACGACCACTCGGGCACCCCGGTCGCGCAAGGCCGTGATGGTCGGAAGGCTCTGGACGACGCGGTAGTCGTCGACGACTGCACCGTGGTCGAGCGGCACGTTGAGGTCGGCGCGCACCAGGACGGTGCGGCCGGTGACATCGAGCGCGTCGATCGTCAGGTAGTCGGACACGTCACTCCTCTCGGACGCGGCTCACGCTAGCCGTCGGAGCACGGCGCCCAGCCGGGCAGGATCGTGGTGCGGATGCGGGCCGATCCCGGTACAGAGGCGGGCGAGCTCGACCGTGCAGCCGAGCGCCGCGAGGCGCTCGCCGTCCACGCGAACGGGCTCGATCGGAGGCTCCAGGCCGACGATCTCGTCGTCGTGCGCGACGACGGTGTCCGGCCGCCGCACGCCGGTGACCTCGATGAGGGCCTCCACGTGGTCTGCGGCGTCCATGCCCAGCGTCTCGGCGTTCTGCGTCGCCAGATTGCAGACGTAGACCAGCTTCGCCGGAGAGGCATTGACCGCCTCGACCATCCCGGGGACCTTCAGGTTCACGGCGATCGAGGTGAACAGGCTCCCGGGACCGAGAACGATCTGATCGGCGGCATCGATCGCCCGCAGCGCCGCCGGCGAGGCCTCGACGTCCTCCGGCGTCACCCGCAGATCCGTGAGGCGGCCCGGCGTCGTGGCCACGGCCACCTGGCCGCGGACCGGTCGTCCGTCGATGGTCGCCTCGAGGTTGAGGGCCACCGGGGCGACGGGCACGACCTCGCCGCGCGCCTGGAGGTGGCGGGCGACGATCGCCACCGCCTCGTCGAAATCGGCGACCTGGGCGGTCAACGCGGCGATGATGAGGTTCCCGAGCGAGTGCCCCGCCACGTCGCCTGCCTCGAAGCGGTGGCCGACCAGGTCCCGCCAGACCGAGTCCTCGGGGCTCAGGGCGAGCAATGCCCTGCGGATGTCACCCGGCGGCGGGATGCCGAGGTCGGGCGCCAGGCGCCCCGAGGATCCGCCGTCGTCGGCCACCGTGACGACGGCGGTGATGACGTCGGCGTAGTCCTGGAGCGCCATCAGCGCCTGGGCGAGACCGTGCCCTCCCCCGATCGCCACCACGTGCAGGCCCTCGTAGTCGAGATCCAACTCCTCGAGCAGGGGTTCGAGGAGGACTCCGTAATCCGTCACGTCCCGTCCTTCGGCATGTCGCGGTGCGTCACCGACACGTCGTACCCGAGACCCTCCACGAAGGATGCGATCGCGTCGGCGAGAGCCACCGAACGATGCTTGCCGCCGGTGCAGCCGACACCGATGGTCAGGTAGGTCTTCCCCTCGTCGTCGAATCTCGGCAGCAGGAAGCCGAGCATGTCGGTCACCCGGTCCAGGAACTCCCCGGCCTCCTCGTGCGAGAAGACGTAGTCGCGAACGGCCTCGTCCCGCCCGGTCAGCGGGCGGAGCTCGGGGTCCCAGTGAGGGTTCGGGAGGAACCGGACGTCGAACATGAGATCGACGATGCGGGGGACGCCGTGCTTGAAGCCGAACGAGGTGACGTTGACGCGGAGAGGGCGGCGCGGACCGGTGCCGGCAAAGATCTCCTCGATCATCCCCCGCAATTCGTGGACGGAACGGTCGGTCGTGTCGATCACGACATCGGCCTCCCCCCGGACGTCGGCGAGGGCTTCCCGCTCGGCCGCGATCGACTCGCTCACCGTGGGAGCGCTCACCGGATGCGGGCGGCGGCTCTCGGAGAACCGCTTGGCGAGCGAGTCGTCGTCTGCGTCGAGGAAGACGATGGAAGTCGGCACGCCCTGGAGCGCCAGCCCGAGCAGCGACTGCTCGAGATCCTCGAAGGTCAGGTGGCTTCGGGTGTCGACCACCACGGCGACGCGACGCCGCTTGGTGGACTCCATCGGATCCGAGTACGAGACGACTCGCGAGATGAGATCGACCGGAAGGTTGTCGATGACGTGGAAGCCGAGATCTTCGAGTGCCTTCGACGCCGTCGACCTGCCGGCGCCCGACATCCCGGTGATGATCACGAGCTCTGGAGCTTCTGGCATCCCGTTGGGTCTCCTCGGTCAGCCCGGTTGCCCGCCGCGGAGGACGGCGTGGAGGTCGGCGGCGACCCTGGGCGGCACCACCTCTGCGAGGTCGTCGACCTCCGCCTCGCGAATCCGCCTCAGCGACCCGAATCGCTGCATCAACGCCGCCTTGCGCTTGGGGCCGACGCCCGGAACGTCGTCCAGTACCGAGTCCACCATACGTCGGCCGCGCAGGGTGCGGTGGTAATCGACGGCGAATCGGTGGGCCTCATCGCGGATGCGCTGGAGGAGATGCAGCGCGTGCTCGCCCCGCGGGATCCGCACGGGGTCCGGAGAGCCCGGCAGGTAGACCTCTTCCATTCGCTTCGCGAGACCGGCGACCGGGATGTCGAGCCCCAACTCCTCGACCACCTTGATCGCTCTGCCGAGCTGTCCGGCGCCACCGTCGACGATGAGCAGCGAGGGCGGGTAGGCGAACTTCCCCCGCTCCTCCACCGGGCGATCGCGTTCTGCCAGATAGGCGGTGAGGCGGCGTCGCAACACCTCCTCCATGGCGGCGAAGTCGTCCTGGAAGTCGACCGACCGGACCCGGAACCGCCGGTACTGGTTGCGCTTGGGGAGCCCGTCCTCCATGACCACCATCGATCCCACGGTGTCCGAGCCCTGGATCGTCGATATGTCGTAGCACTCGATCCGCAGGGGCGCCTCGGGCAGGTCCAGGGCCTCCTGGAGGCTGCGGAGGGCGCGTGCCCGGGCGTTGTGGTCGTTCTGGCGGCGGAGTCGATGCCGGGCGAACTCCTCGCGGGCGTTGGCCCGGGCCGTGTCCATGAGGCGGCGCTTCGGACCGCGCTGGGGAACCCTCAGCGAGACCCGGCCGTCTCGCCGGTACTCGAGCCACTCCCGCCACAGCTCGGGATCGTCGAGCTCCACCTGCACGAGCACCTCGGCCGGAGGCCGTTCGCCGCCGTAGCGCTGGCTGAGCATGCGCTCGACGAGCTGGGCGGTGGTGACGTCCT
>DATHYU010000075.1:0-7680 GCA_035458965.1 Acidimicrobiia bacterium
CCCGTCCGAGGGCTTCTTCGGGCCGATCCGCCGGTTCGTGGACACCAACCTCGTGAGCGCCCAGTCGTGGTGGTACGTGTTCATCTTCGCCCTGCTCATCATCTTCTTCACCTACTTCTACACGGCCATCCAGTTCGACCCCCAGCGCCAGTCGGAGATGATCCAGCGCCAGGGCGGCTTCATTCCCGGCATCCGGCCGGGATCGCAGACCACCCGCTACCTGCAGCACATCCTGAGCCGGATCACGCTGCCGGGCTCGCTGTTCCTCGCGGCCGTGGCGGTGCTGCCGTCGATCGTCGCGATCCTCTGGAACCTGTCCCTCGGGTTCAGCGGTATCTCGATCCTCATCGTCGTCGGCGTGGCACTCGAGACGATGAAGCAGATCGAGAGCCAGCTCATGATGCGCAACTACGAGGGATTCCTGACGTAGCCGACGGCAGGCAGCGCTCCCCCCGCCGGGGGCGGCGGCGCTCGGCGAGGCCACGCGGCGGAGGGGCACACCCCCGACGTGCGAACCCGACCCCACCCCGTCGCGAGCTCGATCGAAACCACCGTCGCCTACCCTTACCGGGCCATTGATCCAGGAGTTCTGACCATGGGACGCAAGATCCTCTTCCTCGGGCCCCCGGGGGCCGGGAAGGGAACGCAGGCGGCGATGCTCGCCAGGGCGCTCGGTGTTCCCCACATCTCCACCGGGGTCATGCTCCGTCAGGCCGTCGCCGACGGCACGGAGCTCGGCAAGCAGGCCGAGGCGATCATGCAGGCCGGCGATCTCGTCCCCGACGATCTCGTGGTGGCGATGGTCGCCGAACGTCTCGGCGCGGACGACGCCGTGTGCGGCTACCTCCTCGACGGGTTCCCCCGCAACGTCGCCCAGGCCGAGGCCCTCGACGCCGCCACCGGCGAGGGTGCGCTCGAGATCGCCCTGCTGCTGAACGCCGACGAGGACGAGCTCGTCGCGCGGCTCCTCAACCGGGCTCGGGAGGAGGGCCGCTCCGACGACAACGAGGAGACGATCCGGAACCGTCAGGCCGTGTACCGCCGTGAGACGGAGCCGCTGGTCTCGTACTACCCCGACCACGCCGTCGAGGTGGTCGAGGTCGACGGGATGGGATCGATCCACGAGGTCTTCGCACGCATCGTCCGGGCGCTCGCCGAATGATCACGATCAAGGGGGCGGCCGAGTTCGCCAGGATGCGAACGGCGGGCAAGGTCGTCGCCGAGATCCACGAGAAGCTGCGGGCGGCGGCCAAACCGGGCGTGAAGATGATCGACCTCGACCGGATGGCCGGAGAGATCATCCGGCAGCGGGGCTGCACGCCGAACTTCCTCAACTACCACGGCTTCCCCGGTCACGTGTGCCTGTCCCCGAACGACGTCATCGTCCACGGCATCCCCGACGATCGCGTCATCGAGGATGGCGACATCGTCTCCCTCGACGCCGGGGCGATCTTCGAGGGCTGGCACGCCGACGCCGCGATCACCTTCGCCGTCGGTGACGTCCCGGTGGAGTCCAAGACCCTGCTCGACGTGACGGAACAGGCCATGTGGGCCGGCATCGAGCAATCGGTCGTCGGCAATCGCCTCGGTGACATCGGCGCCGCCGTGTCGGCTCTCGCCGAACCGCACGGGTACGGCGTGGTGAGGGAATACACCGGCCACGGGATCGGCATGCAGATGCACGAGGACCCGCAGGTCCCGAACTACGGGACGCCCGGCAAGGGACTGAAGCTGAAGGCCGGCATGGCGATCTGCATCGAGCCGATGTTCAACCTCGGCGGCCGCCACACGAAGGTCCTCTCGGACAACTGGTCGGTCGTCACCGCCGACGGAAGCCTGTCGGCCCATTTCGAGCACACGATCGCGGTCACACCCGACGGTCCTCAGGTCCTCACCGTTCCGTAGGCCACTCGGCGGTCGGGCCGAGGCGTTCGCCCCTGGCCTGCCCGTCGGAATCCGTCGACGCTGATCGGGAGCGAGCCCGGCATCGAGGAAGTGACATGGAAACGGCGATTCGCACGGAAGGGCTGACGAAGCACTACGGCGACGTGCGCGCGCTCGTCGATCTCGACCTCGAGGTGCGCACCGGCGAGATCTTCGGGTTCCTCGGCCCCAACGGCGCCGGGAAGACCACGACCATCCGGGTGTTCCTCGACGAGATCCGCCCGACGGCGGGCCGGGCGTCGATCCTCGGCATGGACTCGCGTGCCGACTCCGTCGCGATCCGGCGCCGGGTCGGGTACGTGCCGGGGGACCTGGCGCTGTACCCGAAGCTGACGGGGCGCGAGCTGCTGACCTATTTCGCCAACCTGCGCGGCGGCGTCGACTGGTCCGTCGTGGACGGCCTCGCCGATCGTCTCGACTCCGACCTGTCACGGCACATCGGCGATCTCTCGTCGGGGAACCGGCAGAAGGTCGGGCTCATCCAGGCCTTCATGAACGAGCCCGACCTCCTGATCATGGACGAGCCGAGCTCCGGGCTCGACCCGCTGATCCAGCGGGAGTTCCAGGCGATGATGCGCGAGGTGGCCGCCGAGGGCCGGACGGTGTTCCTCTCGAGCCACACGCTCTCGGAGGTGCAGCGGGTGGCCGATCGGGTCGGGATCATCCGCCACGGCGAGCTGGTCGCCGTCGAGGCCGTCAGCAGCCTCCGGTCCAAGGCCATGCGCAGGATCGAGTTCGAGTTCGCCGAGCCGGTGACGGCGGAGGCCTTTGCGGCCGTCGACGGCGTGCGCGACCTGGTGGTCGAGAACCACCGGGTCTCCCTCGCCTACGACGGGAAGATCGACACGCTGCTGACCACGGTCGCCGGCCGGTACGAGGTGGTCGACATCGCGACCCACGAGGCCGACCTGGAGGAGATCTTCCTCACGTACTACGAGGAACCGTGATGCTCGCCACGATCTTCACCAAGTCCGTGCGGGACCGCTGGCGAGGCGTGGCGATCGCCGTGGTCGTCATCGGCGGGATGCTCGTCTTCGGGATGGAGGTCTACAGCGGCATCGACCTCTCGGTCTACACCGACCTGCCCGAGGCGCTGCGCTCCCTGGTCGGCATCGACGAGGGCACGGATGCCGCCGGCCTCGCCTACGGGGCGATGTACGCCACCTACGGCGCCCTCACCATCGGGTCGCTCGCCCTGTCGATCGGGGCGGGGTCGGTGGCGGGCGAGGAGCGGGACGGGACGATCGGGCTGCTCCTGGCGAACCCCGTCGGCCGGCGCCGGTTCGTCATGGAGAAGCTGGGCGCCCTCGTCGCGACCATCGCCGCGGCCTCGCTGGCCCTCTGGCTCGCCGGCATCCTGGCACCGGTGGCGGTCGGCGCCGATGTCGCGGGCAGGCACGTCGGCGCGCTCGTCGTGCACATGTTCGCGATCTCCGTCTTCTTCGGAATGCTCGCCGCGGCGATCGGTGGCTGGACCGGGCGCCGGCCGCTCGCCTCCGGCACGACGGCCTTCGTGATGGTGGCGTCGTTCGTCGCGGTCGGCGTGCTGCCGCTGATCGAGGGGTGGGGCGACCTCGCCCGGGCGTTCCCGTGGCACTACTACGCAGGGTCGGACCCGATCGCCACCGGCGTGGACTGGGGCGACCTGGGGGTCCTCGGGGGAGGGTCGGCCGTCCTCGCCGTCCTGACGGTCGTCGGTGTGGAGCGGCGCGACCTCGGCGGCGGCGAGGTCCGGGTCCGCCTCACCGAGCGGCTCCGGTCGAACGCCCTCGCCGGCCGCGTGCTCGACCGTCTGGAGGGATCGGCCCGTGTGTCGCACATCTGGGTGAAGACCCTCTCCGATCACCAGACGCTGGTGATCGTCGTGGGGTACATCGTGGTCTTCTTCGGCATCGTGCTGGGACCCATGTACCTGTCGATCGACGACGCCCTGCGGGACTTCATGGAACAGGTGCCCGAGGCGGTCCTCGCGATGGTGGGGTACGCCGACATGGGCACGCCGGAGGGCTGGTATCAGACGGAGAACTTCTCGCTCACCATCCCGATCGCGCTCGTCGTCGTCACCGCGGTCATGGGAGCGAACGCCATGGCGGGGGAGGAGGCGGATCGGACGATGGGCCTGCTCGTCGCAAACCCGGTGAGCCGCCGCCGCATCGTGCTCGAGAAGGCCGCTGCAATGGTGGCCGCGACCGTCCTGCTCGGCCTGTTCGTGTTCGTCGGCACGATGATCGGGTCCCTCGTCGCGGGACTCGACATGAACGCCGTGAACGTCGCAGCGACGTCGGCGCTCGCCGTCCTGCTGGCCCTGGTCTTCGGCGGCCTGGCCCTGGCGATCGGTGGGGCGACGGGCCGCCGGGGGGCCGCGGTCGCCGTGACGTCGGGAGCCGCGCTCGCCCTCTACATCGTGAACGCCTTCTTCCCGCTCAACGAGTCGATCGCCTGGATCGCGTCGTGGACGCCGTTCCACTACTACCTGTCGGCCGATCCCCTCAACAACGGCATGCCATGGGGCCATGCGGCGATCCTGGCCGGCCTGTTCGCGGGCCTCGTGGCCGCCGCCGTCGCCTTCTTCACCCGTCGGGACCTTCGTCAGACGGACTGAGCCCGGGGCGCATGGGGCCCGCACGGGCGTCTCGGGGGATGAGGCCCCCGTCCGGGCGGATCCGGCGGACGATCACGGCGGGTTCTCGAGGTCGAGGAGGTCGCACGCGTCGTCGGCGAGGCCCTGGCCGGCCTCTCCGTAGAGGTTTCGGGCGACGTCGACACCGGCGTGTTCGAGTTCGAGGACCTCATCGTGGTGGAGGGCCGACGCGGCGATCCGCACGTCGGGCAGGAAGGCACGGACGCGGCGCACGGCCTCCAGGTTCGCCTGGTGGTCGCTCATGGCGAGCACGACGAGATCGACGTGGGAACCGAACCGGACCCGATCCCAGAAGTCGTTGTCGAGGACGTCTCCGCGGACCACGCGGCGCCCGGCGCCCAGGTTCTCGGCGACCGTGTCGTCCCGACGGTCGATGCCCAGGACGGTGTCGCCCTCCCGGCGGACGAGCTCGTCGTACGCGCCCGCCCCCACCCGTCCCATGCCGAAGACGATCAGGCGGGCAGGGCCCGGGTCGATGAGGGCGTCGTCGGGTCGGACGGGGCTCCGCTCGCGGGAGGTCAGCCAGCCGGACATCCGACGGAACAGGAGGTATCGGGCCGTGTTGGCGGGCGCCGCGATGGCGAAGGAGACGGCGACGGCCAAGGCGATCGCCGACGCCCACTGCTGGTCGAGGGTGCCCCGCTCGACGCCCACGGCGGCCACGATGAGCCCGAACTCGCTGAAGTCGGCGAGCGTGATGGAGGTGTGCCAGGCGGTACGCGAGCGGAGCCGGAACCGCATGAGCATCGCCATGTAGCCGCCCGTCTTGAGCGGGAGGAGCACCAGGGCGACGGCGGCGACGGCGAATGCCGCCGGGCCCGGCGCGCCGCCGAGCCCGATCGACAGGAAGAAGCCGACGAGCAGCACGTCCTTGTACCCGAGCAGCGTGTCGGCCAACTCGGGGGATCGGCGGTGGTTGGCGAGCGTGATGCCGATCACGAGCGCTCCGAGGTCGGCTTTGAGGCCCACCTCGGAGAATGCCTCGGCGCCGACGCCGACGGCGAGCGCGAAGCCCAGCAGGACGAGAAGCTCGCCGTGCCCGCTGCGGTCGAGGATCCATCCGTAGACCGGCCGGGCGGCCACGACGACGATCACGACCGGGATGGCCCACCACGACGGCGCCGTGTCCACGGCGAGCGTCAGGTACACGACGGCGAAGATGTCCTGCACGACGAGGATCCCGATGGCGATGCGGCCCGGGAGCGACGACGACTCGTTCCGCTCCTCGAGGGCCTTCACCGCGAAGACCGTGCTCGAGAACGACAGGGCGAACCCGACGAGGAGCGCCTGGTCGAGCGACAGCCCGGCGGCGAGAGGGAGGCCGGCGGCGCCGAGCCCGAGGAACACGGCTCCGAGGACCGCCGTCGTGAGCGCCATGTGCATCGTCGCTCCCGCCCACACCTCGGGCCGGGTGAACGTCGAGAGCCGGAGCTTGAGGCCGATGCCGAAGAGCAGGAGGAGGACTCCGAGGTCGGCGACGTACTCGATGGCGTCGGAGGATTCGTACCCGAAGGCGTGGAGCGCGAACCCGGCGGCCAGGTACCCGACCAGGGGCGGGAGGTTCACGGCGGCCGCGACGAACCCGAGCCCGAACGCAGCCAGGATGATGGCGATGTCCACGGGACCTCCTCCCCTCGGAGCGGCATCGTACCGACGGCGCCGCCCGGGGCGGCACCCCCGGATTTCGCACCCAAGCCGCCGATTTGCCGCTACATTGACGCCTGATACCACGCCTTCGGGCCGTGTCGGCCATCGCCGCCCCCGGCGATTTGTTCTACGCGGAGGTGCGTGTATCATTCCCATCCGGCCCTTTGGGGCCTTTTCGGTGTGTTTGCAAGGCAAGAACGGCGTCAGGCGTGACCGCCGACGAGCCTCCCTCTCACGACGTGGGTGCGCTCGGGCGTCGATGGGGTGAACGACCCATGAAGGTGCGTCCTTCGGTGAAGACGATGTGTGAGAAGTGCCGGGTCATCCGGCGGCATGGCCGCGTATGGGTGATCTGTAGCAATCCTCGCCACAAGCAGCGGCAGGGGTAGACGAATGGCTCGAATCGCAGGAGTTGACCTCCCTCGGGAGAAGCGTCTCGAAATAGGCCTCACCTACATCTTCGGGGTGGGGCAGAGCCGCGCGAAGGACGTGTGCGCATCACTCGACATCGATCCGAACACGAAGATACGCGACCTGACCGACGACGAGATCCTCCGGATCCGTCAGTACGTGGACGCGAACTTCCGTGTCGAGGGCGATCTTCGCCGCGAGGTCTCGCAGAACATCAAGCGCAAGGTGGAGATCGGCTCGTTCCAGGGGCTGCGTCATCGACGCGGCCTTCCCGTGCGCGGACAGCGCACGCACACGAACGCACGGACCCGCAAGGGACCGCGCAAGCCGATCGCTGGCAAGAAGAAGGTTACGAAGTAGTTCTCGCGGAGGTCCCTGTTGGCTGAGAAGAAGGCGCGGCCGCGTCGCCGAGAGCGGAGGAACATCCTCCACGGGCAGGCGCACATCACCGCCAGCTTCAACAACACGATCATCAACATCACCGATCTCGACGGGAACACGCTCGTGTGGACCTCCGGGGGAACCGTGGGGTTCAAGGGCTCGCGCAAGTCGACGCCCTACGCCGCGCAGGTCGCCGCCGAACAGGCCGCCCGCAAGGCCGGCGAGTACGGCATGCGGAAGGTCGACGTGATCGTGCGCGGCTCCGGCTCCGGCCGGGACACCGCTGTCCGAACCCTCCAGACCATGGGGATGGAGGTCACCGGCATCCGTGACATCACGCCGATCCCGCACAACGGCGTTCGACTCAAGAAGCGCCGGAGGGGCTAGGAACCATGGCTCGATACATCGGACCCGTCTGCAAGCTCTGCCGCCGCGAGCGCACGAAGCTCTTCCTCAAGGGTGCTCGCTGCGAGAGCTCGAAGTGCGCCATCGAGCGCAAGCCCTACCCCCCGGGTGAGCACGGTCGCGGCCGCATCCGCGAGACCCAGTACCTCGTCCAGCTGCGCGAGAAGCAGAAGGCCCGCCGCATCTACGGCGTGCTCGAGAAGCAGTTCCGCGGCTACTACCTCGAGGCCGCCCGCCAGAAGGGCATCACC
>DATHYU010000076.1:0-13720 GCA_035458965.1 Acidimicrobiia bacterium
CACCTCATCGGTCGGCGCCACGTTGTAGGACGGTTCGAGAGACGCCGTGACGACCGGCTCGGCACCGAAGATCCGGGCGTACGCCGTCGGGTCCTGCGCCTGGACGAAGCGGCCGCACATGCCACCACGGTACCCCGGTCCGTCAGGCCCTCGCCTCGACGAAGCCGGCTGCCGTGAAGGCATCCCCGAAGGCGAACGCCTCACGGATCCGCCTGGCTCGCATCACCATGAAGCTGGTCCCGTCCACGAACGAGTACGGATACTCGTCGTGATCCCGGAGCCAGATCCACGCCTTCGACTCGGTGAGCGCGTCGACCTCGACCACGGTCAGGCGATGCGAGGTCGACAACCGGGCGACGCGATCGCCGAACATCGCCGCGGTGTCGACGCCGGCGCGTCGCGACAGGAGCGTCCACGTCTCGGCCACCACCCGGTTGGTGGTCAGCACCTGCTCGGCGGGAGCCAGTCGCGACGTCACCGCGATCGCCTCGTGGTGACGGGGATCGTCGGGAAGGGCCCACGCAGCCCACCAGGAGGTGTCCACGAACCTCACAGCACGACCTCGTCGATCGTCGCGGGGTCGACCGTCACACCGGGCGGGCCGAAGCCTCCGAGCTCCGACCAGAAGTCGCCGGCCACCGGTGCGGCCGGGGTCTCGAGCACCGCGATGATGCCCTGGCGGACGAGCTCGGACTTCGATACCCCCCGACGACGCGCCTCCGCAGCCGCTCTCCTGTCCAGGTCGGCCGGGATCGTTATGGAGATCATCTTCATCGCCATGCGCGGAACAGTACGCCTCTCGGAACGGGCGTGTCAGCGATCCGCCGGCCGCATCGACGACCCGACCGAGACGCCCACCATCACCGTCCATGCGAGCGCGGCGATCAGGAGGTGGGATGCCACGACGAGGCTCGACTCGACCCGGGTGAACACGTGGGCGGCCCCCAGAGCGATGTTCACGGCGAAGAGGAGGACACCGATCCACAGCAGGCGACGTTCCTCGACCGGACGCCCCGAGCGGTGTGACCTCCGTGCCAGGTACACGAGGAACCCGAGCATCAGCGGGGCCGCCAACCGATGCAGGAAGTGGACCAGGACGAGCCGATGCCCGAGATTCGGGAAGAGCTCGTTCCCGACGAGCGGCCATCCCGAGACGTAGAGGTTGTGGACGTAGGACCCGAGCATCAGGATCACGATCGATCCCAGTGCTCCCACCCAGAGCAGCGTCGACCAGCGCCGATCGCCGACGGTCCCCACCCCGCCCGTCAGGACCCCGACGGCGGCGAGCAGGCCCACGATCGTCATCGAGATCCCGAGGTGGACCGAGACGAGGTCGGCGTCGAGGTCGTTGGCCACCACGAGCCGGCCGATCCACGCCTGCAGGCCGACCACCGCGACGGCGGCGACCGAGAGCCACGCCGCCAGCCGCATCTCGGACCGGCGCCGCCACGCCGTCACCGCGAGGGCGAGCACCACCAACCCGACCATCGCCGCGATCCAGCGATGGGTCCACTCGACGATCATGTGGAAGTCGGCCCTGGGCAAGAGGCCACCGAGGAGCCCGCCCTCACACAGGGGCCAGCGGTCCTCGCAGCCGTATCCGCTCTCGCTCCCCCGGGTGTATCCGCCGAACCCCACGAGGAGCAGGGTGGCGGCGAGCGAGGCGAGGGCGAGCCGGGACACGCGGTTCATGGGGAGCGACCGTAGGCGACGTCCGTCGACCTGTGATCGGGCCGATGGTCACATGCCACCGGGCTACATGTTGCGGCGGTACCTGCCCCCGACCTCGTAGAGCGCCTCGGACATCTGGCCGAGCGAGGTGACCTTCGCCGCCCCCATGAGGGCGTCGAAGACGTTGCCGCCGTGGACCGCGGCGTCCTGGAGCACCCCGAGTGCCTCCGAGCCACGCTCCGCGTAGTGCTCCTGGACGGCGCGGACGTTGGCGATCTGGCGGTCCTTGTCGTCGGAGGTCGAGCGCACGAGGTCGTCGGGGATCTCGAAGGGCGACCCCTCCTTCGACAGGAACATGTTGACCCCGACGATCGGATACTCGCCCGACTCCTTCTTCCGCTCGTAGAAGAGCGACTCCTCCTGGATCTTCGTGCGCTGGTACTGGCGCTCCATCGCGCCGAGCACGCCGCCACGGCTGTTGAGGCGCTCGAACTCCAAGAGGACCGCCTCTTCGACGAGGTCGGTGAGCTCCTCGATGATGAACGACCCCTGCAGGGGGTTCTCGTTCTTGGCGAGACCGAGCTCCCGGTTGATGATCATCTGGATCGCCACGGCCCGCCGCACGGACTCCTCCGTCGGTGTGGTGATCGCCTCGTCATAGGCGTTCGTGTGCAGGCTGTTGCAGTTGTCGTAGATCGCATAGAGGGCCTGGAGCGTCGTCCGGATGTCGTTGAAGCCGATCTCCTGCGCGTGCAGCGACCGGCCGGACGTCTGGATGTGGTACTTGAGCATCTGGGAGCGCTCGTTCGCCCCGTACCGATGCTTCATCGCCTTCGACCAGATGCGGCGGGCGACCCGGCCGATGACCGCGTACTCCGGGTCGATGCCGTTCGAGAAGAAGAACGACAGATTGGGGGCGAAGGAGTCGATGTCCATGCCCCTCGCCAGGTAGTACTCGACGAAGGTGAAGCCGTTGGCGAGGGTGAAGGCGAGCTGGGTGATGGGGTTCGCGCCGGCTTCGGCCATGTGATAGCCCGAGATCGACACCGAGTAGAAGTTGCGGACCTCGTGGCCGACGAACCACTCCTGGATGTCGCCCATCATCCGCAGCGCGAACTCCGTGGAGAAGATGCAGGTGTTCTGCGCCTGGTCCTCCTTGAGGATGTCGGCCTGGACGGTCCCCCGAACCACCGAGACCGTCTCGGCCTTGATCTTCTCGTAGACCTCGGGCGCCCGAACCTGATCGCCGGTGACCCCGAGAAGCATGAGGCCGAGGCCGTCGTTGCCCTCGGGGAGCGGCCCCTCGTACCGGGGACGCGGCCGGTCGCCGTAGATGTCGGCGATCCTCGCCTCGACGTCCGCCTCGAGGCCGTTGGCGCGGATGTGCTTCTCACAGGCCTGATCGATGGCGGTGTTCATGAAGAAGGCGAGCATCATCGGCGCCGGCCCGTTGATGGTCATCGAGACGGACGTCGCCGGGTCGGTGAGGTCGAAGCCCGAGTAGAGCTTCTTCGCATCGTCGAGGGTGGCGATCGACACGCCCGAGTTGCCGACCTTGCCGTAGATGTCGGGCCGCTCGTGCGGGTCCTCGCCGTAGAGGGTGACCGAGTCGAAGGCGGTCGAGAGGCGCTTGGCCGGCATCCCCTGGGCGAGGTAGTGGAACCGGCGGTTCGTCTGCTCCGGGGGGCCCTCGCCGGCGAACATCCGGGTCGGGTCCTCTTCCATGCGCTTCATCGGGTAGATGCCCGCCGTGTAGGGGAACCGCCCCGGCAGGTTCTCGCGCAGCGCCCACCGCAGCCGGTCACCCCACGCCGCGAACCGCGGGAGCGCCACCTTGGGCAGCTTCGTGTGCGAGAGGGTCTCGTAGGTCAGCGGAACCCGGATCTCACGCTCGCGCACCTCGTAGACGAGCTCGTCGCCCGCGTAGGCCTCGAGCAGATCGTCCCACTCCTCGAGGAGGCGCTTGTTGGCGGGATCGAGCGAGAGCTCGGCCTCGGCGATGGCGGCATCGAGGCCCTCCACGTCCCCGCCGAGCTCCTCGCGGGCCCCGCTGAGGCGATAGAGACGCTGAGCCGCGGCGACCTGCTCGTCGACCCACCCCTCGTAGCGGCGGTTCTCCTCGACGATCTCGGCCAGGTAGCGGTTGCGATCGGGCGGGACGATGTGCTGCTTCGCCTCGTCGTCCGTCGGGAGGTCGAGACTCGAGCCGAAGCCTCCCCCGGCCTTCTCGTTCACGGCCGCGATCACGGCCTCGTAGAACCGGTTGGTGCCCGGGTCGTTGAAGTCGGATGCCACCGTGAGGTGGATGGGCAGGTCCTCGTCGGGGCCGTCGAAGATCGTGTGGTTGCGGCGGTACTGCTTGCGGACGTCGCGCAGCGAGTCGAGGGCGCCCTGCTTGTCGGCCTTGTTGATGGCGACGATGTCGGCGAAGTCGAGCATGTCGATCTTCTCGAGCTGGGTCGCGGCCCCGTACTCGGGGGTCATCGCGTAGAGGATCACGTCCGAGAAGTCGACGATCTCGGTGTCGGACTGGCCGATGCCCGACGTCTCGAGGACGATCAGGTCGAAGCCGGCCGCCTTGACGACGTCGAGCGTCGAGGCGACGGCGGGCGACAGGGCGAGATTCGACTGGCGGGTGGCCAGCGACCGCATGTAGGCCCGAGGGTGGGGAATCGAGTTCATCCGGATCCGGTCCCCGAGCAGCGCGCCCCCGGTGCGCCGCTTGGAGGGATCGACCGAGACGACGGCGATCGTCTTGTCCGGGAAGTCGAGCAGGTAGCGGCGCACGATCTCGTCGACGAGCGACGACTTGCCCGATCCGCCGGTTCCGGTGATGCCGACCACCGGGGACGTGGAGGCCTCGGCCCGGTCCCGGATGGCGTCGAACACCTCGGTGTACTTCTCCGGGTAGTTCTCACCGGCGGAGACCAGCCGGGCGATCAGGGCATGGTCGTGGGAGCCGAGGCCGCCGATGGAGATCCCGTCGATCTCCCCGGTGGGGACGTCGGCCTTCGCCAGCATGTCCTCGACCATCCCCTGGAGGCCGAGATCCCGGCCGTCGTCCGGTGAGTAGATGCGGGTCACCCCGTACTCCATGAGCTCGGCGCCCTCGTCGGGGAGGATCGTCCCGCCGCCGCCGCCGAAGAGACGGATGTGCTGTGCGTCGCGCTCGACGAGCAGGTCCCGGAGGTACCGGAAGAACTCGATGTGGCCGCCCTGGTACGACGTCACGGCGATCGCCTGGGCGTCCTCCTGGATCGCGGTGTCGACGATCTCGAGACCGGAGCGGTTGTGCCCGAGGTGGATCACCTCGGCGCCCGAGGCCTGCAGCATGCGCCGGAAGATGTTGATGGACGCGTCGTGTCCGTCGAACAACGAGGTGGCGGTGACGAACCGCACCTTGTTGACGGGCCGATGGATGTCGGTCACATCTCCCCCTAGATGGTCAGGCCTGCGTCGGCGCCGGCGTTGATCGCCGAGACGAAGTCGCCGATCTCGTCGGCGTCCCCGACGGCCACGACCTCGCCGACGCCCCCATTCAACGTCTCCTGGAAGCCGGCGGCGGTCGGGCGCCATCCGATCGCCAGCACCACCGTATCGGCTTCCACCGCTTCGGCGGTCCCGTCCTGGCGCTCGAAACGCACCCGGTCCTCCTCGACCGCGGTGACGGTGCAGCGGGTGAGCAGCTGGACCCCGTGGTCGAGCAGCTCGGCGTAGAGCCGCTTGCGGGTGATGGTCTCGACGCCGCGCCCCACGAAGGGGAGCATCTCGACGATGGACACCGACGCCACCGCGTCCATGAGGAACTCGGCCGTCTCGACACCGGTGGCGCTGCCGCCGATGATGACGACCCGGTGGTCGGCCGGGATCTCATGGCGCTCCATGAGCACCTCGAGGGCATCGACGGTGGTCGGCCCGTCGATGCCGGGGATCGGCGGCACGAAGGGCACCGACCCCGTGGCGAGCACGAGCACGTCGGGGTGCTCGGCGGCGACGACCTCGCCGTCGACCGGCGAGCCGGTGTGGATGTCCACCCCCAGCTCCTCGAGCACGCGGCTCTGATAGCGCTGGAAGACCATGACCTCGTCCTTCGACGGAGCGCGGCTGGCGACGTCGAGCTTCCCGCCGAGGACGTCGTCGCGCTCCCAGAGGGAGACCTCGTGGCCGCGGATCCGGGCGATGCGGGCCGCCTCCATGCCGGCGAGGCCGCTGCCGACGACCATGACCCGCTTCGGGGTCTCGGCCGGGACGATCTCCCACTCGCCTTCGCGGCCGAGCTCGGGATTCACCGCGCAGCGCGCCTCCCCGGCGTTGGCGACCCGGTCGACGCAGGCGTTGCAGGACATGCACGGGCGGATGTCCCGGAACCGGCCGTCGCGCACCTTGTTGGGCCAATCGGCGTCGGCGATGAGGCCGCGCCCGATCGCGATGAGGTCGGCCTTGCCGTCGCGCAGGACACCCTCGGCGTCGTCGGGGTCGTCCAGACGGCCCGCCGCGATGACGGGAATCGACACCGCATCCTTGATCTGCGCCGCGTAGGGCACGAGGCAGCCCCGCTCCATGAACATCGGGGGGATCGTGTAGTGCAGCTTGAACCAGTTGCCGGCCGACACGCTGATGCAGTCGACGCCGTCCTCTTCGAGCCACTTGGCGACCACCACCGAGTCCTCGATGGTGAATCCGCCCTCGTGCGCCTCGGTGCCGCTGATCCGATAGAAGACCGGGTAGTCGGGTCCGACCTCCTCGCGGATCGTCTGGGCGATCCGTCGCATGAAGCGAGCCCGGTTCTCGAGGGAGCCGCCGTACTCGTCGTCGCGCTCGTTGGAGAGCGGCGAGAGGAACTCGCACGGGAGGTAGCAGTGGGCGCCGTGGACCTCGACGAAGTCGAACCCGGCCCGCTTGGCGTACCGGGCGCCCTCGGCGTAGCGCACCATGAGCTCGTCGATCTCGTCGATCGTGAGCGCGTGCGGGATCGGGCCCTTGCGGGCGATCGGGATCGGCGACGGAGCGAAGGGCTTGCCGAGCTTCGTCTGGCGACCGGGGTGCCAGAGCTGGATGCCGACGGTGGTGTCGTGGGCCTTGACGGCGTCCGCGAGCTTGGCCAGGCCGGGCACGAACTCCTCGCCGTGGATGCGGGTCTCGGGGCCGACGCCGGCGGTCTCGGGCGTGATGATGGTGGCCTCGACCGAGATCGTCCCGACGCCGCCCACGGCGCGCCGGACGTAGTAGTCGATGAGCCGGTCGGTGACGAAGCCGTCGTGGCCGGCGAGACCCGTGCCCATCGGGGGCATCACGACGCGGTTGCGCAGCGTGAGGCCGGCGACCTCCAACGGCTCCATCAGCAGCATGAGACCTCTTCCGTCGACACCGGTGCAGGTGGTCAGCATTTTACCAAACGGTAAGTAGGTGTGAATCGCAGGTCGATCTGACCCCACCTCGCGTACGCTGGCGAACTGTGAGCGAACTCCGCCGATCAGCAGAGCGCGCCGATCGACGCCTCGCCATGTCACCGTTCGGCGTTTCATGGTGGACACTCATCATTTGGATCGTCGGGGTCGTGGTCGGAGCGAGGCTCTACACGTCTCTGTGGATCACCGACGAGAACGGACTCTCGATCGTGAGCCGGACGACGCCGTACTGGGACTTCAACAACCTCTGGGCGGGATCAAGGATGGCGATCACCGGCAAGATCGACCTGCTCTTCGACATCCCCGCGTACCGGGCCGAGATGAGCTCCCTGTTCGATCGAGATCTCACCTTCCAGGAGTGGAGCTACCCGCCGAGCATGCTCCTGCTCGGCGCACCCCTTGCCCTGCTCCCGCCGCTCGCGGCCTATGTCCTCTGGACGGTGGGAGGAGTGGCAGCACTCCATCTGGCCGTGAGCCCGCTCCGGCTGCCGATGCCGTACCACGTTGCCGCCGTCATTTCGCCACCGATTCTCCTGAGCGCTCTGTTCGGCCAGAACGGCGCGCTGATCACAAGCCTCTGGATCGGTGGCCTCGGAGCGCTCCCGACGCGCCCTCTCCTTGCCGGCGCCCTGCTCGGAGCAACAACCATCAAGCCAAACCTCGCGATCCTCGTGCCGATCGTCCTAGCGGTCACGCGCTCCTGGAGGGCGCTGTCCGTCGCCATCGCGACCGCGGCGGCACTCGTCATAGGGTCGGGAGTCGCCTTCGGTTTCGATGCGTGGTCCCGCTTCGTCGGCGAGACCAGTCCGATGATGCGAGACATCCTCGAGGCACCGTTCCTGCAGGACCACCAGACCAACGCCGTGACCCTCTTCTACATCGGACGATGGCTGGGCATGGACGTCTGGGCGGCGTATGCGGTTCAGGCCGTCACATCACTATCCGCCGTTGCTGCAACGATCTGGGTCTGGCGCGGTTCCGCACCGCTGGAGCACCGCGAGCGCATTGCGCTCACCGGCGCGCTCGTCCTGCTCACCACGCCGTACGGGTACACCTACGACATGGGTCTGATCGCTGCGGCCATCGTCATCGTGTTAGCGCTCCGACAGCGGTCGGCTGCGACGCCGGTGTTCGCCGTGATCTGGCTGTTCCCGCTCTTCAACCACGTCATCGCCGAGCGGCTGGGAGCGACAGTCGGCGGACTCGTCCTTCTCGCCACATTCGCAGGGCTCGTGGCGACAACGACCCGCACCGGCTCCGACCCCGGAGGAACCGCGCGAACCGCGTGAGACCCGAGGCGCGGAGTACCGTCGCGCGCATGGACACCTACGAGCGGATCCTCCGGCTGCGCGTCACCCGCCACTTCAGCGACCAGCCCGTCGACGACGAAACCATGGCCCGGCTGCTCGAGGCCGCCCGGTGGGCGGGATCGTCGAAGAACCGCCAGGGATGGGCGTTCATCGTGCTCACCGGGGACGACCTCGACCGGGTCGCCGACGCCGGCCACTTCTCCGTGCCACTCCGCCATGCAGCAGCCGGCATCGCCCTCGTCCGGACACCCGCCGGGTACGACTGGGATCTCGGCCGGGCGGCCCAGAACATCTTCCTGGCCGCCGACACCCTCGGCCTGGGGGCCTGCCCGATCACCCTCCACGACGACCACCTCGCCCGGCAGTCCCTGGGGATCCCCCCCGACCACGACTGCCGCTACGTGATCGCCCTCGGTCACCCCGACCACGGGGCCGAGGCAGAGGCCCGGACGGCGAACCGCTCCCGAGGCATGAGCGGCCGCCATCACCTCGACGGCCTCGTGCACCGCCACCGCTGGGAGGGCTGAGACCGGTCGCCGGTCTCGACCATCGGCCCTCGCAGCCCGACGTCCCCCTCCTCGGACCGCCCGAAGGGCTGCTCGGATGGAGAAGCGAGGTCCCTCCCCCTTTGGGAGAGGTGGCCCGGCCGCAGGCCGGGACGGAGGGGTTCACGACCCGAAGGCCCATCTACTCCTTCGGAGGGAAGATCCCCAGCGCCTCTCGATCGACCGTGGAGGCCGTCACCCCCTGCTCACGGAGCACCGCCTTCTGGACGCGGAGCGTCGGGGTCTTCGGGAGCTCGTCCACGAACCGCAGGTATCGGGGGACGGCGTGTCGCGGCATCGACTCGCACAGCGACCGGAACAGGGCCGCGGGATCGGGCTCGGCGCCGGGCACCGCGACGATCGCGACCATGACCTCCTCCTCGGTGGCGGCGAGGCCGGACGGCACGGCGAACGCGGCGCACTCGAGGACACCCGGCTCGTTGCGCACGGCCTCCTCCACGCCGAACGACGAGATGTTCTCCCCTCGCCGACGGATCGTGTCCTTCAGCCGATCGACGAACACGAAGTACCCCTCGTCGTCGACGTAGCCGGCGTCCCCCGAATGGAACCACAGGTTGCGCCAGGCCTCGATCGTGGCCTCCGGGCGGTTCCAGTAGCCCTGGAAGATCGCATCGCGGTACTTCGGCCGCCAGACCGCCTCGCCGATCACATGCGGCGGCACCGGATCGTCGTTCCCGTCGACGATCCGGAGCTCGACGTGCCGGCACGGAAGGCCCATCGTGCCCTGCTTCGGAGGGCCCGAACCGAGCCCCGAGCCCAGGCCGATCTCCGTCGATCCGTACACCTCGATCAGTTCCACGCCGAACCGGTCCCGCCATGGGGTCATGAGCTCCGGGGGTGCGGACGCACCGAAGGCGCGCGACAGCCGGTGGTCGCGGTCGCGAGCGGACGGCTCCTGGTTCCAGAGCATCGCCAGCAGTGCGCCGAAGTAGCCCATGTAGGTCGCCCCGGTCTCGCGGATGTCGTCCCAGAACCCCGATACCGAGAACCCATCGCGCAGGACGACGGGGATCCCGTTCCACATGGCGGCGAACACGCACGCCGACCGGCCCATCTGGTGGAACAGCGGGAACATCGAGTAGCAGACGTCATCCGGTGTGAGCTCCAGGCCGGTGGCCCAGGGCTGGATGTAGTGGAACGACGAACGGTGATTGTGCACGACGCCCTTGGCCGGACCGGTCGTCCCCGACGTGTACATGATGTACGTCGTGTCCGTGTCGGACGCCCGAGCCGGCGCGACGGGGCCGGCGGCCAGGGCGTCGGCGAACCGGTGGACCGCCCGAGACCCCTCGAGGTCGCGCCCGTCGCCGAGCACCACGACGTGCTCGAGGTCGGGGGCGTCGATCGCGTCGAGCCGGCCGGCCCACCGGGCGTCGATCACCAGCGCCCGCGACCCCGAGTCGCGCAGCAGGTGCTGGAGGAAGGTGCCCTTGTACTCGACGTTGATCGGCACGTCGATCGCGCCGGCCCACACGATTCCGTGCCATGCCGCCACGTAGTCGACGGTCGACGGCAGCAGGGTGGCGACCCGGTCCCCCGGTGCGATCCCGATCGTGCGCAGGAAACCGGCGACCCGCGCCGCCCGGTCGGCGACCCGCTCGTAGGTCAGATCCCCCTGCTCGGACACGACGGCGGTGTCGGCCGCGAACCGCTCCGCCCTGTCGACGAGCAGCGCCGGGACCGCCCACTCACCGTCGTAGACGCGTCCCACGCCGCTAGCCGGCGGATCCGAGGTCGATGGCCACCACGACACCTTCTCCGTCGCCGAGGTGCGCCGAGTAGACGAGCCGGCCGTCGACGACGACCGCGCTGCCGAGGGAACCGGACGACGGCAGGTCGGTGGCGATCGACGTGGCGAATCCCGGTACGTCGGTGACGACGAACCACACCGTCGCGTCGCTTCCGGGGGCGATCACGTACCCGTCGACGGCGACGATCACGGTGCTCACGGCGATCGTCTCGGGGTGGTCGACGGCCGCCAGGAACACCGGAGCGGCATCGTCGGGGGAGATCCGAAAGACGTCGAGGTCCGAGGACCCGGCCATCCCGACCGCCACGAACACCTCGTCGTCGAAGACGGTGATGTCGCGAACCGACCGCCCTGGCAAGAGGATCTCCTCGACCGCTGCGGTCGCCGGATCGACCACGATGAGCCCCTCCCTCAACGAGGCGATCCAGAGCTTCCCGTCTGCGACCTCGAGGGAACCGCCGGCCTGCAGGCCGAAGGGGTCCGACCGGGACATGACTCCCGAGGCGGGGTCATAGGAGGCGAGGAACAGATCGAGGCTCGTGCCGTCGACCCAGGTCGCCATGTGAAGCGCACCGGAGGGATCGTGTGTCAGTCCGGAGGCGTAGTCGGGGAGCGTCGCCTCTGCCGTGGCCGTCCCGGTCGCGGGGTCGATCCTCCAGAGGGTGTCGTCGGTGCGGGTCACCACCCAGACCGTCCCGTCGGGCGTCGTGGTGACGTCGACGGGGAGCCGACCGACCGCGACCGTGCCGATCGTCGAGAGGTCGTCCGCATCGAGTTGCGTGACCGAGCGGCTCCCGCTGTTGGCGACCCAGAGCGAACCGGGGGTGACGGCGATCCCCTCGGGCCACACACCGACGAGCTCTTCGGTGCCCGTCAGTTGAGCGGGCAGACGGTCCAACAACGCGTCGCCGAGCCGGTCGGCGACGGCTTGATCGCCCGGGTCGCTCTCCAGGACCCTCCGGAACGCACCGATCGCCGACTCGAGGTCACCCAGCGCTTCATGGGTCCGACCGAGGAGGTCGAGGGCCGCCGGCTCGTCCGGGTCGACGGCAAGGGCGCGATCGATGGCGGCCAGGGCCTCGACCAGATCTCCCTCGTCGAACAGCCGCTCGGCCTCCGCCAGCAGCTCGGGCGCCCCGGGAGTGGCGGTCGTCGTCGGCGCAGCAGTCGTCGTGGCGGCCACGGGCGTCGTGGGTGCCGCCGACGTCGTGGCGGTGGCCGGGACCGCACTCGAAGAGCCCGACGGCCGGCTCTCGGCGCCGCTGCAGGCGGCGACCACCAATGCGAGCACCATCGCCATGGACCGACGCACCGTCACTCCTTCGGCGGGAATATGCCCATCGCTTCCCGGTCGTACGTGTCGGGGGTGATCCCGGCGTCGCGTAGCTTCACCTTCTGGACCCGCTGCGTGGGCGTCTTGGGGAACTCGTCCATGATGCGGAGGTACCTCGGCACGGTGTGGCGGGGCATCGTCTCGCAGAGCGTCCGGAACAGCTCCTCGGGATCCGGCCCGCCGTCGGGGTGCGGCACGACCGCGATGGCGACCTCTTCCTCCGTGTCGGCGTGTTCGTGCTTCACGGCGTAGGCGGCCACCTCGAGCACGCCCTGAAGACCCCGGACCGACTCCTCCACCGCGAAGGAGGAGATGTTCTCGCCCCGACGCCGGATCGCGTCCTTGATGCGGTCCTTGAAGACGAAGTTGTCCTCCTCGTCCAGGTACCCGGCATCACCGGAGTGGAACCAGAGGTTCTTCCACGCATCCACCGTCGCCTGAGGGTTGCTCCAGTACCCCAGGTAGATGGCGTCGGGGTAGTTCGGGCGCCAGACGGCCTCCCCGACCGTGCCCGGCGGAACCGGGTCGTCGTTCTCGTCGACGATCTTCACCTCCACCTGGTGGCAGATCTGCCCGGTGGTACCCAGCTTCATGCGCCCGTAGCCCGGCCCGAGGCCCGATCCCAGGCCGAGCTCCGTCGAGCCGTACACCTCGTAGAGCGTGACCCCGAACCGCTCCTCCCACGGATCGATGAGCTCGCGGGGGGCCGATGAGCCGAAGGCCCGGCGCATCGCGTGCGCCGAGTCGGCAGGCGACGGATCCTGGTTCCAGAGGAAGAGCACGACGGCGCCGAAGTACCCCATCCACGTGGCCTGGCACTCGGCGAGATCGTCCCAGAACCCGCTGGCCGAGAACCCCTCGCGGAGGACGACCGGGTTCCCGACGAACCACGCCGTCGTCGAGCACGCCGTGCGGCCCATCTGATGGAACAGCGGGAACATCGAGTAGCAGATGTCGTCGTCGACCAGGTCGAGCCCCTCGATGAACGGCATGGCGTACCAGATGGTCGAGCGGTTGTTGTGCACGCCCCCCTTGGCCGGCCCCGTGGTGCCGGAGGTGTACATGATGTAGGTGAGGTCGCTCTCGTCGCGGGGAACGAGCGCACCGGGATCGGCCGCCAGCGCATCGGCGAAGGCATGGCCCGACACCCCGGAGGGCAGCTCCGCCTCCGGTGAGCCCCAGACGATGACGTGCTCGAGGTCGCCGCTCAGCTCGATCTGGTTGAGGCGGTCGATCCACCGGCCGTCGATCACGAGGGCCCGGGCGCCGGAGTCGCGGAGCTGGTGCTCGAGGAAGGCGCCCTTGTACTCGTTGTTGATGGGGACGTCGATGGCGTTGCGCCAGTTGATGCCGTGCCACGCGGCCATGTAGTCGATCGTCGAGGGGATCAGGGTGGCGACCCGGTCGCCCGGGTCGATGCCGAGCCGTTCGAGGAACCCGGCGACCCGCTCGGCCCGCTCCACGAGCCCGGACCACGTGACGTCCCCGCGCCTGGAGTGCACGGCGGTGCCGTCGCCGAACCGTTCGGCCCGGTCGATGAGCATCGACGAGAAGACCCACTCGCCCTCGTACCAGCGGGTCGTCGGCCCACCGACCGTCCGCTGCACCGTGTACGTCATCGCGCCTCCCACTTCCCCTTCTCGAACGCGGCGATCGTGGCGAAGAGGGCCCCCGACTCCTCC
>DATHYU010000077.1:0-5989 GCA_035458965.1 Acidimicrobiia bacterium
CGGACGTACTCCGCCCCGAGCTGCAGGTGCAGCCGAGCGGCCTCCTCGGTGAGGATCTCCTCAGCACTCCAGTCGGCCTGCCACATCAATGCGGCTTCCTCCGGGTAGTTCTCGAACGTCCATGCGTGGAAGTCCTCCCGGATCTGGTCGTCGGGTCCCGCCACGTTCGCGACCACGAAGAGGGCGATCTTGCCGTCCTGGATCTGGAACGCTGCCGTGTGCGGTACCGGCGGCATGAGCCCCGCGAGGATGTCATTCGAGATCAGGAGGTCACAGAGGACCCGGTCGCCGTTCGCCGTGCATGACGAGTACGTCTGCTGCTCGTTGACGAGTCGTGCGACGGCTTGGTCGTACTGGAAGTGGTGCGCTGCCCCGGTCATCTCCGCCCCGGCCCGGATCTCGGCAGGCGTGAACACGTCGTTGAAGAATCGAAGTTCTGCGTCGGTCGTGAACAGGCTCAGGAACAGGTCCGGGTCGTAGGTGTTCTGGGCGATCATCACGGCCTCACCGACCGCCGCGAGATCGATGGAGAAGTCGGGGATCAGGGCTGCGTCGCCCGCCGATTGGCCGGCGACGGGTTCCGAGTCCCCCCTCGTCGTCGCGATGACCACGACGGCAATGGCCACGGCGGCGACCAGGCCTCCGACGAGGGCCGGGATCCACCCGCGGGTGTTCCGTGGTGCCCGGCCGATGGTCTCGACGCGTGCTTCCGTCTGCATTTCGTCCCTCCTCGAGTCGACGACATGGAGGTGTGGACGCTCAGACATCGCGAGGTTCTCGACGTCGGAAACCGGGTTGGCTTCGACGAGAAGTGCATAGATGCTCTCCGCAGACCTGCTCATACAGCGTCACCTCCTCTCGCAGTGCTCGTCGGGGGACGGTGCGCTCCTGTCGACGACAGGGCATCGAACTGCCGTTTGAGCCGCTTCTTCGCCCGCGCCAGTCGCTTGTCGACGGCAGCGAGCGAGTAGCCCATGTTCTCGGCGATGTCGGCGTGGGTCAGGCCCTCCCACGCCGACAGCAGCAGCATCTCTCGATCTTCCGGGCGGAGGCGATTCACCGCTTGGAGCACCGCCTCGTACTCCAGGCGCTGGACGACGATGGCGTCGGGTTGTGGAGGCTCGGGACGTGCGAACGATGCCGTCTTGGCCACGAGGCGGGTGAATCTCAGGCTGCTTCGTCGCTGATTGGAGAGCACGTTGCGGGCCACGCCATAGAGCCATGGCAGCGCCTCATCGCCGGGCGGCATGTCTGCGGCTCGCCGCCATGCCACGGTGAATGTCTCGTTCATCGCTTCGTTCGCCTTCTCACGCGAGGTTCGACGCAGGCAGTAGGCGAGGATCGGCCGGTGGTACCGCCGATACAGGTCATCGAGCCCGGCTTCGCTTCTCGGCATGGGAGTGGCGCCTCCTTCACAGCGTACGTGCCCGGGTAGGGCCTACGCCGGACAGGTTTCTGTGTCGGTGAGAAATCGGTCCGGGGTGGGTCGAAGCCGGGCATGGAGGCCATGGATGGGTGAGGCGCCCGTCTGTGCAGTCGGGGGACTGCCCGAGAGGCCCTGCTCAACGGCGGGGCCTCTCGAACGTTCGATCGGGCGGCCCGAGGAGTGAAGGTTCGAGTCTCCTCGCCCGGTCCGCTGTCGGCTCCTCGTGGCTCGGTGCGGGAGGGTTGATCGTCGGCTGTCCACGGGTCGACGGATGCCACGAACTCGTCGAGCCCCGCTCGAGACCGTCGGAAGATCATCACCACAGAGGCCCGAGGTGATCTAGGTTTCCGTCCATGCGCCAGGCCTTCATCAACGCCACTCTCTGGACCTCCGCCGGACCGCCCATCGAAGGAGGCACGCTTCTCGTCGAGGACGGCAGGATCGTCGACGTCGGCACCGAGGTCGAGACCTCGGGCGCCGACATCGTCGACTGCAGGGGGAAGTATCTCCTTCCCGGCTTCGTCGACGCCCATGTCCACACCGGCATCGCCGGGGAGGGCGCCAAGGACGACTGGGACACGAACGAGACGAGTGAGGCGATCACGCCCCATGTGCGCACCCTCGACTCGATCTACCCCGAGGACCCCGGCTTCGACGACGCCCGGCGCGGCGGCGTCACGACGCTCGGGATCATGCACGGGTCGGCGAACCCGATCGGCGGGCAACTGACGGTGGTGAAGGCCAGGGGCCTGGTCGTCGACGAGATGGTCCTGCGAGAGCCCGCCGGCGTGAAGATGGCGCTCGGCGAGAACCCGAAGCGGGTCGGTGAGCAGAACAAGCGGGCGCCGAACACCCGCATGGGTGCCGCCTACCTGGCCCGGAAGGCGTTCGTGGAGGCCATCGAGTATCGCAAGGACTGGGAGCACCATCGGACACTCCTGGCGATCGAGGAGGCGAAGCCCGAGGCGGAGCGCAAGGCCCTTCGCGAGCCGAAGCGCGACCTCGGCAAAGAGGTCCTGCTCCGGGTCCTCGACGGCGAGATCCCCGTTCGCAACCACTGCCACCGGATCGACGACATCCGCACGGCGATCCGACTGTCCGAGGAGTTCGGCTATCGGCTCGTGCTCGACCACGCCACCGAGTCGTGGCGGATGCCCTCGGAGATCGCCTCGCGCAACATCCCGCTCGCGATCGGGCCCCTGTACTCGAGCAAGTACAAGCGTGAGGTGAACCGCCGCACCCCGGCGACGGTCGGCATCATGGTCGAGGCGGGCGCGATGGTGGCGATCATCACCGACTCACCCGTCAACGAGGTGCACGCGCTCCGTGATCTCGTGATCCTGGCGATTCGCGAGGGCCTCTCGGAGGACCGGGCCCTCGAGACGGTCACCGTCAACCCTGCCCGAATCCTCGAGGTCGACGACCGGGTCGGCAGCCTCGAGCCCGGGAAGGATGCCGACTTCCTGGTGTTTCCCGCCGATCCGTGGGACGGGCGCACGAAGGTCGAGGCGACCTACATCGACGGTCGGCAGGTCTTCGAGGCGACGGGTCCGTACCTGCCGAACTGACCTGGTTCAGGCCTCACACCGATAAGGTTCTGAGGTCCGGGAGGCCTCACCGTGAGTTATCCATCGCTTCGGCTGCGCCGTCAGCGCCGCCGTCGCACGTTGATCATCCTCGCCGTCGTGGCCATCGCGATCGCTGCGGCGTACGGGATCACGCGCGTCCAGAGCGACGAGGCCCAGCGCCGGGCGTATCTGGATCAGGCGATGGATGTCGTCTCGGGGGAGGCGTCGGCAGCGAACCGCTTCGTCTCGCTCGTCGTCGGTCTCGAGGAGCTCCGCCGCACGACGATGGTCACCACGCTCGAGGAGCTCGAGATCGAGGTGTCGGATCTGGCCGACGAGCTCACGGCACTCGACACTCCCACCGAAGGGGAGCTGCTCGCCGGGCACCTCTTCCTCGAGATCGCCACGACGCGATGGCGCGCCGGGATGGCGTCGATGCGCGCCGGGATGATCCGCCTGTCGGAGTCGGCCCTCGACGACGTGGGCATCGCCCAGGTCCGCGAGGGGCTGACGGACCTCCGGGTGGGCGACGCCGCATACGCAGGGTTCCTGGGCGAGGTCGCCGAGATCGACACGTCGCTCCAGGGAGGCCCGTTCTCGAGGGTGGCGTTCGTGCCCGATGACAACCGGGAGCTCTTCGATGCCACGGAGGTCGCTCGCCGCCTGTTCCTGACGCCGGATCTCGGTGTCACGACCAACATCGCCATCGCCGATGTGAGCCTCGATCCCTCCTCGCTCGGCGAACAGGACGGTCTCCCGGTGATCCCGACCGGTCAGGGCCTCGACGCCGCGGTCGCCGTCGCCAACCGGGGGAACGTGGACGTCGAGGGGATCCTCGTGCGGCTGTTCCTCGTGTCCTCCGACGGGACCCGCTTCGAGGACGACCGCACCGTCGAGGTGCTCGCCCCCGGCGAGGTGACCTCGCTCTCCTTCGTGGAGCTTCCCGTCTCGGCAGGCACGATCTACGAGATCACTGCGAGAATCGATGCCGTGGACGACGACCCACTCGACGACACGATCTCCTTCGTCTTCGTGATGGACGAGGACGCATGACCGCCGCCGTCGCCGTCGTGGCGCTCGTCGTCGCGCTCGCCTTCGGCATCCAGGTCGTGCGCCTCAGCCGCAAGCTGCGGGCGGTTCCCGACGGCGGAATCTACGAGGGCCTGCAGCGCCTCGACGAGGATCTCGCGACGGCCGAGGCAGCCATCGCCACCCTGCAGCCGATCGTGGCCTCGGTCGAGCGTCGCATGCCGGGCGCGATCCGCCACACGGCCGTCGTGGCATACGACGCGTACGGCAACCAGGCCGGTCACCTGTCCCGGTCGGTTGCCATGCTCAACGAACAGGGAGATGGCCTCGTGCTCTCCCTCCTGGTCGGGCGGGACGAGACCCGGTTCTTCACCAAGATGGTCGAAGACGGTCGCGGGCTCGAGCCGCTCTCGCCCGAGGAGGTCGAGGCGATCACCCGGGCCCTGGGCCGGTAGATCGGTTCGGGGCGTCATCGCCCTACCCTTCGCTCCGTGATCGACATCGCCCTCCTCCGCGACACCCCCGAGGTCCTGGCCGAGGCGCTGCGCCGCCGTCACGTCGACCTCGACGTGACCCAGCTCGCCGCCGTCGACGAGGAACGTCGTCGCGTCCGGACAAGGGCCGAGGAGCTCCGGGCGGAGCAGAAGCAGGCGGGCCAGCGCATCGCCGAGCTGCAGGGTGAGGAGAAGCAGGAGGCGATCGCCGCGGCCGGCAGGCTCGCCGACGAGTACAAGGCCCTCCTCTCCCAGGCCGACGATCTCGACGCCCGCTTCGAGGGCGTCTGGATGACCCTTCCGAATCCGGCGCACGACTCGGTTCCCGACGGTGCGACGGACGCGGACAACGTCGAGGTGTCGACCTGGGGCACTCCGCCGGAGTTCGACTTCGAGCCCAGGGATCATCTCGACCTCGGTGAGGCGCTCGACATCATCGACGTCGACCGAGCGGCGAAGGTCTCGGGATCGCGCTTTGCGTACCTGAAGGGCGCTGCGGTCCGCCTCGAGTTCGCCCTCGTGCAGTGGGCGATGAACGAGCTGATCGGCCACGGGTTCACCCCGGTGGCCCCGCCGGTGCTCGTGCGCGACGAGTCGCTCTACGGAACCGGGTTCTTCCCGGGGACCCGCGAGCAGGTGTACGCCGTCGGTGCGAGCCCGGCGCCGGGCGAGATCGAGGCCGACGACCTGTATCTCGCAGGCACCGCCGAGATCCCGCTGGCCGGGTACCACTCGAACGAGATCCTCGACGAGGAGCAGCTTCCGATCCGCTTCGTGGGGTTCTCGACGTGCTTCCGGCGCGAGGCGGGGACGTATGGCAAGGACACGCGGGGGATCTTCCGCGTCCATCAGTTCGACAAGCTCGAGATGTTCACGTACGTCCACCCGGACCGCTCGTGGGAAGAGCACGAGTTCCTTCGCGAGCGGGAGGAGGCGCTGGTACGCGCACTCGGCCTCCCCTATCGCGTGGTCAACGTGTGCGTCGGCGACCTCGGCGATCCTGCGGCCAAGAAGTACGACATCGAGGCATGGATGCCCGGCCAGGGCGCCTATCGCGAGATCACCTCGTGCTCCAACACGACCGACTTCCAATCACGGCGCCTCCGCATCCGGTATCGGTCCGACGGCGGCACCCGGTTCGTCCACACCCTGAACGGCACGGCCGTTGCCGTGGGCCGCACCCTCGTGGCCATCCTCGAGAACCATCAGCGCGCCGACGGCTCCATCGCCGTGCCCGAGCCGCTGCAGCCGTACCTCGGCGCAGAGGTCATCGGCCCATGAGGGGCCGGGAGGTGTTCTCCCGGATCGCCCACCGGTACGACACCCTCAACACCATTCTCTCCCTGGGTCGCGACGGCGCGTGGCGTCGGCGGGCGATCGCCTATCTCCCTGAGGGACGGGTGCTCGATCTGGGCGCGGGCACCGGTGCGGCCAACCCCGAATTCGGCGCTCGGGAGGTCGTCGCCCTCGAT
>DATHYU010000078.1:0-3954 GCA_035458965.1 Acidimicrobiia bacterium
CTTCGCCCGAGCAGGCATCGAGATCCACTGGGAGGGCGGGGGCTCAGACGAGAAGGGGATCGACCAACACGGAGAGGTGCGGGTCGCCGTGGACCCCAGGTACTTCCGGCCCGCCGAGGTCGACGCGCTGCTCGCCGACCCGTCGAAGGCCGAGACGAAGCTGGACTGGAAACGGACCCTCGACCTGAAAGGCCTCGTCGAGCTGATGGTCGATGCCGACCTGGCAGCGGTTCGCGGTGAGCCGGGACCGCCGGAGATGGCCCACCTCATCTGAGGTACCGCTCCACCGTCACCTCCCGGATCCGCAAAGGTCATGGAGAGACCTGGCCCGCCCATCCGGATCTGCCCATCGACGGCACCCTCGCTGTCGGAGTGGCAGCTCGGCGGCCCCATCTCCGTCGGGGCGGTTCCCATCGGCGACGGCGGTAACCTGCTCCCTCGGCGATCACAGTTGCCCGAAGGAAGAGGACCCATGTACCGAGACGACCAGATCGACCCGGGCTACGACTACGTCCCCCTCAGCCACTACGTCGGCGTCATCGTGCGGAGCTGGCGGCTGATCACCGGTGTCGTGGTCCTCTTCGCGGTGCTCGCCGTGGCGATGGTGCTGCGGACCCCACGAGCGTACGCCGCGAGGACCCAGCTCCTCGTGACCCAGCCGGTCGTCGAACGCGTCTTCGACGGCGCCCCGGTCGAGACGCTCTCGGTCGACGTCCTCTCCGCGCTCGGCCAGGCCCGGGACCTCTTCC
Source organism: Acidimicrobiia bacterium (assembly GCA_035458965.1). Classification (GTDB taxonomy): domain Bacteria; phylum Actinomycetota; class Acidimicrobiia; order Spongiisociales; family UBA11373; genus DATHYU01. The sequence goes on from DATHYU010000078.1 coordinate 750, forward strand.
AGAAGGTCGCCGACAACGCGGATCTCCGCGACGCGGACACCGGCGACCGGCTCACGGCGCAGGAGGTGCAGGAGATGACGACCCTCACCGTGGTCCGAGTCGAGGGCTCCGGTTCCGACGCGGTCACGCTCCCCCTGCTGTCGCTGAGGGCGACGAGCTCCGACCCCGAGCAGGCGGCCCTGATCGCCAACACATGGGCCTCCGTGTTCATCACCGAGAACAGCCGCTTCGTCACTTCGGAAGTCTCCCGGACCTACGAGTTCGCCTCGTCTCGGTTCGAGGAGGTCCGCTCGGAGCTCGAGGGGAAGGAGCAGGAACTGCTCGAATTCCGGCTGGAGAACCCCCTGGAGCCCCTCAAGACCCAGCTCGCCGTCCTCACCGAGCGTTACAACGCGTCGCTGACGGAGCTCGAGGCCGATCGGGCATCGCTGGTGGCGGAGCGGACGGATCTCGCCAGCGCCGAGGAGGCCTTCGCCGCCGAGGACGAGTTCATCGAGCTCGAGAACACGATTCCGACCGACGTGTTGCTGCTGCTCGTCGCCGTCGACGGTCCAGCCTTTGACCCCGACGCCTTCCCGGAGCTCGTGGCCCGAAACCAGCAGCTGAATACGCTGTACTTCTCACTCAAGGGCCAGATCGTCGCCGGGAGGTCAGCCGTTGCGCGGTTGACGTCCCGCATCGAGTTCCTCGAGTCCGACATCGCCCGGCTCGACACCGAGGTCGCAAGCCTGACGGAGCGGATCAATCGGGCCGAGGTGACGATCACGAGACTCGACCGGGACATCGGATTCCTGACCGTCGAGTTCGCATCCCTCGGAGAAACCGCGCAACTCGCGCAGCTCGCCGCTGCCGAAGAGGCCGGATCCATCCAGGTCGTCGAGGCGGCCGTGGCCCCGACGACGCCCGCCTCACGAGGGGGGGTCAGGACCCTTGCGCTTGCGGGCGTCCTCGGGCTCCTCCTCGGTTCCCTTCTCGCCCTCACGCGGAACTACCTCCGGGAGAACCCGGACACCGGGCCGCGAGCCGCGCGCGGGACCGGTTCGATGCAGTGGCCGGAACCCGGGTGGCACCGCGAGGGGGACCTGTCCAAGATCGTGGAGCAAACCCGCGAAGGCGCCGACGAGGCCACGTAGGCGCCGTCACAGCTTCAGGGTCATCCCCTCGAAGGCGCCCGACGTCATCGGGAAGACCCGTCTCGCCATGCGGACCTGTTCGTCGACGCCGTCGTCGGAACGGTCCGGGTCATGGCTCGTGAGCACCAACCGCTGCACTCCCGCCTCCCGGGCCGTCTCGGCGGCGGTCTTCCAGGTGGAGTGCCCCCAGCCCACCTTGGTCGGGTACTCCTCCGGCGTGTACTGCCCGTCGTGGATCAGGACGTCGGCACCCGACGCGAGCTCGATGAGGCGGCGATCGATGCGCCTCTCCCCCGCCTCGTGGTCGGTGGCGACGACGATCGACCGCCGCGTCCCGTCGATCCGGTAGCCGGTGCCGCCCTGCGGATGGTGGAGCGACGTCGGCGTCACGGTCAACCCGCCTACGGCGAAGGGTCCTGAGATCTCGCGAAACACCTTCGACGCGAAGGCGTCGTGGATCGTGATAGGCCACCACGGCGGGCGGTAGGCGCCGTGGATGAGGTCGGACACCCCCATGCCGTCCCGCGGAACGGCACAGAACGTGAAGCGATGCTTCGCGTCGTACAGCGGCTTGAACATCGGCAGCCCCACGATGTGGTCGAGGTGGAAATGGCTGAAGACGATGGTGAACTCGTGCGGGAGCGAGAGATCGAGGTTCCGCTCGAGGTTCCGCAGGCCGGTCCCGGCGTCGACGATCAGCCGGTGCCGCGGAGCCGCCTCCACGTCGAAGCACGTCGTGTTGCCGCCGTACCGCACGATGTTCCTGCCGCTCACGGCCATGGACCCTCGGGCACCCCACACGGTGAAGGTTCGATCGGTCACGGGGCGATCCCTTCGACGGCGTAGAGCGTGTGCACGCCTTGTTTGCCCGGAAGTTCGATCGGCTCCTGAGGGACCGCGGCCAGACGCGACCCGACCGTTTCGACGACGGCATCGCTGACGAGCATGCGCGTCCCGAACCGCCGGTTCGCCCACTCCACCCGTGCCGCGGTGTTGACCGTGTCGCCGATGGCCGTGACGACCTGTGACGCACCGGACCCGAGTGCTCCGACCACCGCGGGACCGTGGTGGATCCCCACCGAGATCCCGAACCGCCTGCCATGGAGCCGCTCCACATACGTCTGGAACCCGTCGACGGCCTCGATGAGGGCGAGCCCGGCGCGCACCGCGCGTTCCGGTGCTTCGACATGAGCAACCAGGGCGTCGAGAGCGGCCACCGGATCCGGCGCCTGTGGCGGCGCCTGGCCGGTCGCCGGCACCCCGAACACCGCCATGAACCCGTCGCCCATGTACGTGGCGATGCGGCCCCCCTGGTCGGCGATCGCCGCTCGCGCCAGCCCGAAGAACCGGTTGAGCACATGGATGACGTCGTAGGGGCGCAGATTCTCAGAGAAGGCGGTGAATCGGCGGATGTCGGCGAACAGCACCGTGACGTCGGCGAGCTCACCCACTCTCGTTGCAGTCATGCTGCGACGCCGCACATCGGACATCACCTCGTCGTCGGGATCGAGCACGAGACGGCGCACCGACGCCGGACCGCTCGCATACGTCTGGCAGGCGAGGCGGATCGACGCGTCGAACCCCATGGGATCGCCGAGGGCGTGCTCGGCCTCGCTGCGCTCGCTCAGGTTGGCGGCCCCCTCCACCACCAGCACCCGGCACGTCGAGCACTCGCCCACCCCGCCGCAGGCGGCGGTGTGCGGGATCCCGGCGACCAGCGCAGCGTCGAGCAGCGTCTCCGTCGGGCGCGCCGTGACGGTGGCCCCGTCGGGGAGGAAGGTCACCGAGGGCACGAGCCACCTCTGCGGGCGTATGGGGTTCTCCCCCCGACGGGGGGAGAACCGGCGGCTACGCCACCGGGGAGGGGGGACACACCCGGGGCGCCTCTGTGGTGCCCCCCTCCGACCCGGCCCTCCGGGCCGGCCCACCTCCCCCAAGGGGGAGGAACTTCGGGGAGGGGTGAGCGCCGGGCCCTCGCCGTCACCCGCTGATCTTGGCGTCGGTGTCGGCGAGGCGGCGGGCGAGCTCGCCCATCATCTTGACGCCGATCTCGGGGTGCTGCTTGAGGAGCG
>DATHYU010000079.1:0-2260 GCA_035458965.1 Acidimicrobiia bacterium
GCCTCGCCGAACGGGGCCTCGACGAGTTCGGGCATCGCCGGCTGGCACGGGACCGCCTCGAGGAGTGGCGCCAGGTCTACGCCTTCTACGAGCGGGAGCTCCCGACCCTCATGGAGCAGTACCAGCGGGAACGAAAGACGAGGTGACCGTGAACATCGAGTTGCGAGGGGTCAGCAGACGATACGGGACCGAACCGGTGGTGATCCACGCCCTGCGCGACATCGATCCCTCGGTGGCCCAGGGCGAGTTCGTCGTCGTCCTCGGCCCCTCCGGCTCGGGCAAGACGACACTCCTCAACGTCATCGGAGCCCTGGACTCCCCCACCGAGGGGAGCGTCGTCGTCGACGGCATCGACATCAGCGCCGCGAGCCGCAAGGAACTGTTCGACTTCCGGCGCCACACCGTGAGCTTCATCTTCCAGTCCTTCAACATCTTCCCGGGTCTCACGGCTCGTGAGAACGTCCAATTCGGAGCCGACACGGCCGGGCGGGACGACGCCGACCCGCTCGCCCACCTGGAGAGCGTCGGCCTCGGCGACCGCGCCGACCAGTTCCCCCACGAGCTGTCCGGTGGCGAGCAGCAGCGGGTCGCCATCGCCCGGGCGCTGGCGACCGGCAACCCGATCATGCTGGCGGACGAACCCACCGGGGAGCTCGACTTCCGCACCGGCGTGCAGATCCTCGAGCTCCTCCGGGACCAGGCCGGGAACGGCCGGGCCGTTCTCGTGGTGACCCACAACCGGGAGATCTCGCGAATCGCCGACCGGGTCGTCGAGCTCAGCAGCGGTGCGATCGTGAGCGATGGTCCGCCGCGCGGCGGCCGGGCCGCCGTCTCCGAACTCGCCTGGTAGGAGGTCTCGACGATGCGCAACCGCCTGCTCCTCCTCAAGTGGTCGTGGCGCGATCTGCGCGCCAACTGGATCAAGGTCGCCGCCATCGCCCTGGTGATCGCCCTCGGCACCGGCACCTACGCCGGCCTCACCAGCACCGCCGATTGGCGGCGCCTCTCCAACGACGCCAGCTTCGGGCTGCTCTCCATGCACGACGTCCGGGTCGAACTCAGCGAGGACACCATGGTTCCTCGAGGGGCATTGGAAGCGGCCGCCGCCGCCATCCCCCAGGCCGGCGCGCTGACCGGCATCGAAGAGCGCCTCATCTTCGACGTCCTCGTCGACGCCAGTACGGCCGACGCCGAGATCCTGGTTCCGGGAGCCATCATCGGCACCGACGTCACCGGCGGGGAACCTGCGGTCGACGGTCTCCACGTTGCCGCCGGCCGTCGCCTCGGTGACGCCGACGCCGGCGCCGACACGGTGCTGCTGGAGCACAACTTCGCCTCTCACTACGAGCTTCCCGACCAGGGGACCATCACCATCAGCGGCAACCGGGAACTCTCCTACGTCGGCAACGCCATGACGCCGGAGTTCTTCTTCGTAGCGCCCGAAGGTCAGATCTTCTTCTCGGAGGCCAACTACGCCGCACTGTTCACGTCCCTCGAGACCGCCCAGAACCTGGGCGGTCGTCCCGGCGCCGTCAACGATCTCGTCGTCACGCTGAGAGAAGGCACCGATGCAGAGAGCGTGGCCGCCGAACTGGAGGCGGCGGTCGAGACGCAGCTCGGCGTCGGCTCGGACACCGAGATCAAGGCCGACAACCCTTCGTTTCGGGCCCTCACCGAGGACGTCGAGAACGACCAGCAGATCTACAACCTGTTTGCGTTCCTGCTCTTCGGCGGCGCCGTCACCGGAGCGTTCAACCTGATCACCCGGCTCGTCGAGCAGCAACGCCGGGAGATCGGCGCCGCCATGGCCCTGGGCGTGCCCACCCGGCGGATCGCGGTGCGACCGCTGCTCGTGGGGGCCCAAATCGACCTGCTCGGGGTGGCCTTCGGCATCGGCATCGGTGTCCTGATCGGCAATGCGATGCGGGGCGTGCTCATCGACTTCCTCCCGCTCCCCATCTGGATCACCGACTTCCGGTGGAGCATCTTCATCGGGGTGGCGATCGCCGGCTTCCTGGTCCCCTTCGCCGCCTCGGCGTGGCCGGTATGGCGAGCGGTGCGCGTCAAGCCGATCGAGGCCATCCGGGCCGCTCACCTCACCGGGGGCAAGCGGAAGCGGCGCCGCCGGTTCCGCCGCCTCCCCGGAAGCACCCTCACCGTGATGCCGTTCCGCAACCTGGCTCGAGCGCGACGCCGCACCGCGCTCACGATGATCGGCATCGCCGCGATCATCACGGTGCTCGTCGGATTCCTGGGCATG
>DATHYU010000080.1:0-4697 GCA_035458965.1 Acidimicrobiia bacterium
CCGTCCGATCGGGCGGCCGCGTTCACCCGGCTCACCGAGATCGACGAGGACCATCGGATCCCGACCGGGATGATCTACCGGACCGACCGGGCGCGCACGGTGCCCCTGGACCCGACCCGCGGACCGGGCTATCTGGAGAACGTCCTCGACTCGATGAGGGTGTAGGCGTCGCCGGGCGCACCTCCGCCGCCCGGTATCCCGACGCCCCGAACCGGGTACCGTGCCCGTCGTGTCCACCGGTCGCCTCACCACCTCCGCCGAGATCCTGCTCGACGCCGTGCTCGCCGGCGGCCATTCGGTGCAGTGGGGTCGCGGCACGGACGGCCGAACCACCTTCTACTGGGCGCGTGTCACACCGCACCGCTCTGCATCGGTCCGCAACGTCCGGGCCGGCGACAGCGAGAGCCTCATGGCGAAGGTGACGGACATCGCCTCGAGCGATCCCTCCGGCCACATGGTCGCCGGCTTCGCCGATCCGCTCCGACATTGCGACCGCTGCGGATCCGAGTTGAGTTTCGACGCCGAGGCCGCGGCCGTCTTCGCCTGCGCGCGAGCGTCCACCGAACACGGCCACACGGAGATCACACCGCTCTGACGCCATCGTCAAGGCGGAGCCCGGTCGAGCCGATCAGGTGACGTGGATATCCGCTCGACCGCCGTCCCCGACGGCGAGGTCGCCCGCCGCGCCGTACGCGCCGTCATGTGGAATTACGTCTCGTGGTTCCTCACGAAGGCGCTCGTGCTCGTGTCGACCGCCATTCTCGCCCGGCTCCTCAGCCCCGAGGAGTTCGGCGTCGTCGGCTTCGCGACGGTCGCGATCACGCTGCTCTCGGTCCTCCAGGACCTCGGCCTCGGCGGTGCGCTCATCCAGCGCCGCGGCGACATCGAGGGGTCCGCCGACACCGTCTTCACCATCAACCTGCTCCTCGGCTCCGTGCTCGCGCTGGCGACGGCACTCTGTGCACCGCTGGTCGCGGCATGGTTCGACGAGCCGTCCGTCACTCCGCTGCTCCGAGTTCTGGGACTCGGGTTCGTCGTCAACGCCCTCGCCTCGACGCACATCACCCTCCTCCAGCGCCGCCTCGAATTCTCGAAGAAGGTGGTTCCGGACGTGGGCAGGGCGGTCGTGCGCGGTGGGACCGCCATCGCCCTGGCCCTCGCCGGCGCGGGACCGATGTCACTGGTGGCGGGCCAGCTCGCCGGATCGACCGCCGCAGCGGTCCTCGCCTGGCGGGTCGAGCCGTGGCGCCCGCGGCTCGTCGTCGAGCGTCGCCTCGTCCGCCCGTTGGCGAGCTTCGGCCTCCCGCTGCTCGGTGTCGATGTCGTCCACGCCCTCGCCGGGAACCTCGACTACCTGATCGTCGGCACCGTGATGGGCAGCACCGCCCTCGGCCTGTACACGCTCGCCTACCGCCTGCCCGAACTCCTCCTGCTCGGAGCCGTCAACGTGCTGAACAAGGCGGTCTTCCCCGCCTTCGCCGCCGTCCAGGATCGCCGCGACGCCCTCCGACGCGGGTTCCTCTCGTCCATCGGGTACGTGCAGATGCTGGTGGTGCCCCTCGGCCTCGGCATGATCATCGCCGCGGAGCCCCTGGTCCTCATCACCCTGGGCGGCGACTGGACCGACGTGATCCCGGTCGTGCGGGTGGTGGCCGCGTTCGCCATGGTCTCGACGGTCATGGTGAGCGACGGCGACGTCTACAAGGCGATCGGCCGACCCGGCCTCCTCCTGAGGTTCGCCCTCGTCAAGATCGTCCTGCTCGTGCCTGCGCTCCTCGTCGGCGCGCAGCACGGACTCGTGTGGGTCGGAGCCGCACACCTCGCGACCGCGCTCGTGATCAAGGGCGCCCGCGCCGTCGTCGTGGCCCGCCTCCTCGACCTCCCGATGTCGGCCATCGGCCGCCGACTCGCTCCCTCGGCCGTCGCAGGCACTGCGCTGGTCCTCGCCTCCCTGCCGACGCTCCGGGCGACGGCGTCGCTGGACCCCTGGGCGCAGCTGCTGCTCACCGCCGCGGCCGGGTCCGCCGCCTATGTCGCGGTGCTCGTGCGACTGGAGCATCGGAGCCTCCACGCGCTGCGCCGGCTCCTCACGCGGTATCGCCTCGAGTCCGGTCGAAATGCGACCGATGAGTGCGCAAGGGACATCGAGGAGCACGCATGACGCGACCCGCGCCACTCCCGCCGCTGGCGACGATCTATCTCACCGTGACCGCCGGCCTCACTGCTGTGTTCCTTCGTGCGCCCACATTGCGCGACGGGATCCTCGTCGAGGACGGCCCGCTCGAGACAGCGACCGCGATCGTCTTCCTCGTCGCCGCCCTGGTGGCCATCCGGCTCCTCGGGCGGCCGGACACCCGCCGGGGCGAGGCCTGGATCGTCGTCGGATTCGGCGCGCTCGCGTTTCTCGACGAGATCTCCTTTGGCGCCCGGATCCTCGGGTACCGCTCACCGGAGATCGATGGGATCACCGTCGACAGCCTCCACGACGTCTTCGACCTGGCGGAGCGGTTCGCCGAGCGACTCGGCGTCGGTCGCACCGGCCTCGCGGCGGCGGCCCTGCTGGTCCTCGCCGCGACCACGGCCTGGGTGTGGCGAAGCGGACGCGCCCCCTCCATCGCGAGGTGGCTGCGACGACACCCGGCCGTCGCATGGTGCACGGCCGCCGTCGCTCTTCTGCTCGCAGCCGTCGCACTCGACCTGGTGGGCACGAACGAGTTCATGCGGCTCGGTGAGGAACTCCTGGAACTCGCCGCCGCGACCATCACGGTTCGGGCAGCTCTGTCGCTGGGCACCGCCGCCCCCGCTCGCGCCGAGGAACCGGTCGAGGTGGCGGTATGACCCGGATCCTGGTGCTGGGGGATCACCGCCAGTCGCTGACGATCGCCCGAAGCCTCGCCGAGCGGGGTGACGTCGTCATCGCCGGAGTAGTGGAGGGTCGACGCTCACACGTCCGCTTCAGCCGCGCCGTCGTCGAGACATGGGCGCATCCGCCGACGGATGGCCCCTCCTTCCCCGACGCCCTCGACGCCGCCATGGCCCGGTTCCGACCCGACGTGCTGTTCCCGGTCGGCGATCTCGAGATCCGCTGGACGGCAGACCGCGTCGGGGAGCTCGGGGTCCCCGTCGCCGTGCCGGACTCCGACGTCATCCGGACGTGCCAGAGCAAGCCCGAGCTCCTCCGGCTGGTGACGGAGATCTCGATCCCCGCAACGCCCTCGACCACGGTCTCGACCATGACCGAGCTGGAGGCGGCCGCCGACCGGCTGGGCTACCCGATCTTCGTCAAGGCGCACGACACCCTGCTGCGGGTGGCGGGACGCAAGGGCATCGCCGCGGCGTCGCCCGAGGACCTCGTCAACGCCCTGCCCGCGTGGCCGGGAGAGCACGAGCGCCTGATCGTCCAGCGCTACGTCGAAGGCACGCGCCACAACGTCTACTACGCAGCGGACCGGGGCAGCCTCATCGGGGCCGTGGAGGTCCGCATCGATCGGACGAACACGCCCGACGGAACAGGGCTCGCCGTCGACGGCCGCACGATCCCCCTCACGCCGGCACTGCTCGGTCACACCGAACGGGTGATCGGGGAACTGAAGTACTCCGGTGTCGGATGCACCCAGTTCCTCGTCGGCGACGACGGCAGCCACGCCTTCCTGGAGCTGAATCCGCGCCTCGGCGCGAACTTCGCCGTAGTGCGCGCCGCCGGCCTGGACCTCGCGTCGATGGCTGTCGACATCGCCCTCGATCGACCGGTGGTCGCGCCGGCGACCCGCACCGGCATCAGGTACGGCTGGGCGCTCGGCGAACTCGACGGCCTCATCGACGGCCTCGCGGCCCGCGAGATCGGCGTGGGCGACGCCGTCCGGACCCTCGCGAGGATGGGAGCGACCGCGGTCGCCGCCGACGTGCACGTCGCATGGTCGTGGCGCGACCCGCTGCCGGCCTTGGCGGGCCTGTGGTACCTCACCGGGCGCCGACTCCTCAACCACCTGCGACGCGCCCTCTCTCACCGCGGTGGGCGCTCGACGGGTATGTGACACCTGCCTCTGGCGCGTCGCCATGAGCCGCCCCATGGTGCTCGGGCGGCATCGCCGGAAGGAGGGTCGAACGATGGACACCGCCATCGTGTTCACCTATGGCAGGCCGACGGCAGGACGAGAGAAGCTCGCGTTCGAGGCCTTCCAGGACTCCATGACGTTCTGGGAGAAGAAGGCCATCGACGGCCTCTGCAGCCACCCGGTGTCCTACACCTTCGTGGACGGCGGCGGCATGATGATCATCTTCGCCGACCGGCCACGGCTCATGGACCTGCTGGAGCTCGAGGAGTTCCAGCACATCTTCCTGAAGGCCGGCTTCGCGGTGCCCGACCTCGCGTATCGCCTGGCGGCGGTGGGGGACGAGTCCGTGAATCGCATGGGGATGTGGGCCGGCGTCGGCGCCGAGCTCGGCCTGTTCTAGGCGACCCTGGGAGCGGATCCTGCGGATCGCGGGGTCCGCTCCTTCGCGTCAGGAATCGCCGGCGAGCGGCGCCTCCTGGAGCAGTCGCCGGTACCACTGGACGGCGCGGTCGATGGTGATCCGACCCGGGGGCCGGGCGCGGAGAGCTTCGGGGAACCGCTCGAGGGACATCGGTGCCCGATCTGTGCGAATGATGCCTCCCCGGGAAGAAAGGGTGGTCTCGTAGTACCACTCGTACTCCG
>DATHYU010000081.1:0-8064 GCA_035458965.1 Acidimicrobiia bacterium
CGGCGGTCCACCTCGGCCAGCGCCTGCTGGACGTAGTCGCCGTCGCGCACGATGTCGAGCACGGCGGCGATCGTCGCCTCGCCGTAGGGATGGCCGCCGGCGAGGAGCGACCGGAGAGCATCGCTTCGGGGTCCCTCGAGCGCGAGGAGGACCGGCAGGGTGTAGGTTCCCTCGCCGATGTCCGATCCGGCCGGCTTGCCGAGGAAGTCCTCGGTGGCGACGAGGTCGAGGACGTCGTCCGTGAGCTGGAAGACCATGCCGACCTCGTGGGCCCATGACGATGCGGCCTCGACCGCCTGGGCCGGCGCGCCGGCGGCCATCGATCCGAGGCGGGCCGAGGTGCGGATGAGGCTGGCCGTCTTCAGCGCGACGACCCGGTAGTAGCCGTCGAGGCCCTGGTCGAGGTCGTCCTGCAGCTGCAGCTCGAGGATCTGGCCCTCGCACAGGGCGGCGTAGGTCTGGGCGAGCAGCCGAACGGCCTCGGTGCCGAGCGGTGCGGCGACCTCGGAGGCCCTGGCGAGGAGGAAGTCGCCGGCCAGGATGGCGATGGTGTTGTCCCAGTTGGCGTTGACCGACATGGCCCCGCGTCTGGCGTCGGCCTCGTCGATGACGTCGTCGTGGTAGAGGCTGCCGAGGTGGATGAGCTCCACGGCGACTCCGGCCTCGACCGGGTCGGACCCGTCGTGCGGGCCGAGCTCGGCGGCGACCTGGGCGAGCAGCGGGCGATAGCGCTTGCCGCCGGCGCCGATGAGGTGCTGGGCGATCTTCGTGAGGAAGGCGTCCTCCGACGTGGTCGCCTCGTAGAGGCGCCGCTCGACGTGGTCGAGCCGTGTCCACACCCGGTCCACGGGCACGAGATCTCGGATGACGGGACGGTCGACCATGGGGCTCCGCTGCGGGGATCCGGATGGTACCGGGCACGGGACCCGACCGAACACCGGCCCGGCGGCGTCCGGTCGGAAGTCTGCGGTCTGCGGTCGTCCGTCCGCTGTCTGGCGCCTGCCGTCCGCCCCCTGGCAGAGCCCGGAACCGCCAAAGGGGTCGGGAGGGGGCCCGACCACCCTCCGTGAGGTCGCTCAAGACCGGGAATCGTTCATCCGACCATCTCGTTGGAAGGGTGAGCACCCTGCCGATGTGCCCGGTGGGTTCCGCAGGACCCCCGCTATAGTCGGCAAGGCGCCTCTACGAAGTTCGTAGAAGCGCCATCGACGTATCAGGAGCCAGCGAAGTGTTTGAGAGGTTTACCGACCGAGCTCGCCGGGTCGTCGTCCTGGCACAGGAAGAGGCGCGCCTCCTGAACCACAACTACATCGGGACCGAGCACATCCTGCTCGGCCTCATCCACGAGGGCGAAGGCGTCGCCGCGCGTGCTCTCGAGGGGATGGGCATCTCCCTCGAGTCGGTCCGCACCCAGGTCGTGGAGATCATCGGCCAGGGTGCCCAGGCGCCGAGCGGCCACATCCCCTTCACCCCGCGCGCCAAGAAGGTCCTCGAGCTGTCGTTGCGCGAAGCGCTGCAGCTCGGTCACAACTACATCGGGACGGAGCACATCCTGCTGGGCCTCATCCGCGAGGGCGAGGGCGTCGCCGCCCAGGTCCTCCAGAAGCTCGGCGCCGAACTGCACAAGGTCCGGCAGACGGTGATCCAGCTGCTGTCCGGCGCCCAGGCCGAGGAGGAGCCCAGCTCGTCGTCCGGCCGTGCCTCGTCGTCGGAGTCGACCTCGCGCCGCAGCGGCGGAGGGGGCGGAGAGACGTCCGGCTCGACCGTGCTCGACCAGTTCGGCAGGAACCTCACCCAGTACGCCCGCGAGGGCAAGCTCGATCCCGTCATCGGCCGCCATCGCGAGATCGAGCGGGTCATGCAGGTGCTCTCCCGGCGCACCAAGAACAACCCGGTCCTCATCGGCGAGCCGGGCGTGGGCAAGACGGCGATCGTCGAGGGGCTCGCCTCGAAGATCATCGCCGGCGAGGTGCCCGACACCCTCCGGGGCAAGCACCTCTACACCCTCGACCTCGGTGCGCTGGTCGCCGGCTCGCGCTACCGCGGCGACTTCGAAGAGCGCCTCAAGAAGGTCCTGAAGGAGATCCGGACCCGCGGCGACATCATCCTGTTCATCGATGAGATCCACACGCTCGTCGGCGCAGGTGCCGCCGAGGGGGCGATCGACGCGGCCAGCATCCTCAAGCCGATGCTGGCCCGCGGCGAGCTCCAGACCATCGGCGCCACCACCCTCGAGGAGTACCGCAAGTACCTCGAGAAGGACTCCGCCCTGGAGCGCCGGTTCCAGCCGATCCAGGTCGACGAGCCGACGGTGGCCGACACGATCCAGATCCTCACCGGCCTCCGCGAGAAGTACGAGACGCACCACAAGGCGTCGTACACCGACGACGCCCTCGTGAGCGCCGCCAACCTGGCCGATCGGTACATCGCCGACCGCCAGCTGCCGGACAAGGCCATCGACCTCATCGACGAGGCGGGGAGCCGCATGCGCATCAAGCGCAAGGCCCTGACCCCCGAGCTCGAAGAGGTCGAGTCCCGCCTGACCGACACCCGCAGCCAGAAGGAAGAGGCGGTCCAGTCACAGCAGTACGAGCGCGCCGCCCAGCTTCGCGACAAGGAGCGGGAGCTCCTCGCCGAGCGCCAGCGCCTCGAGATCGAGGCCGCCGACGGCGGTGAGCCGGACTCGTCGGTCATCGACGAGGAGCAGATCGCCGAGGTGCTCGCCCAGTGGACCGGCATCCCCGTCCAGAGCCTGACGGAGGAGGAGACGGCGAAGCTGCTGAAGATGGAGGAGAACCTCCATCAGCGGATCGTCGGTCAGCACGAGGCGATCGTCGCCGTCAGCCGCGCCATCCGCCGGACCCGTGCCGGCCTCAAGGACCCGAAGCGGCCCGCCGGCTCCTTCATCTTCCTCGGCCCCTCCGGTGTGGGGAAGACGGAGACGGCCAAGGCGCTGGCCGAGTTCCTCTTCGGCGACGAGAACTCGCTGATCCAGCTCGACATGTCCGAGTACATGGAGAAGCACACGGTCAGCCGGCTCGTCGGCTCGCCTCCCGGGTACGTCGGCTACGACGAGGGAGGCCAGCTCACCGAGGCCGTCCGGCGCAAGCCGTTCTCGGTGGTGCTCTTCGACGAGATCGAGAAGGCTCACCCGGACGTCTTCAACACCCTCCTGCAGATCCTCGAGGACGGCCGCCTCACCGATTCGCAGGGCCGGACGGTGGACTTCAAGAACACCGTCATCATCATGACCTCGAACCTGGGCACGAAGGAGCTGAAGCAGAAGGCGATCGGTTTCGTGCAGGAGTCGGAGGAGATCTCCTACGAGCTCATCAAGGCCAAGGTGACCGAGGCGCTGAAGCAGCAGTTCCGGCCGGAGTTCCTGAACCGCATCGACGAGGTCATCGTGTTCCACGAGCTGACGATGGACGAGGTGAAGTCGATCGTGGACCTGATGCTGCACCGGGTGCGTGAGCAGCTCAAGAGCCAGGCGCTCGAGCTGGCGCTCACGGACACCGCCAAGCAGGTCCTCGCCACGAGGGGGTACGACCCGCAGCTGGGTGCGCGACCTCTGCGTCGGGCGATCCAGCGGATGCTGGAGGACCCGCTCTCGGAGAAGGTCCTGTTCGGCGAGTTCTCCGCCGGCACGACGGTTCTCGTCGATGCCGACGGAGAGGACGAGGACGTCCTTTCCTTCGAGGCCGTGGAGACCCCAGACCAGCCACCCGTCGAGCTCGCCGAGTCCCAGGAGTCCTGAGACCCGGCCCCAAGCATCGAAAATGAGCCCGCCCCGGACAAGGGCGGGCTCACTGTGTCTAAACTCGCCCAGCGGGAGTCCGCTCTGGACCCCCGATTGGGACCCTCTGAGAAGGAGCCACGTTAAATGTTCAAGAGCAGACGGATTGCGCTCGTCGCGCTGCTGGCTGCCTTCGCTCTTGTTATCGCCGCGTGTGGCGACGACGACGACGCAGGTACCACGACGACGGCAGCGCCGACGACCACTGCTGCACCGACGACGACGACGCAGGCCGCGACCACCACCACGGCCGCGCCGGCGACGACGACCACAGCTGCACCGACGACCACCACGACCCTGCCACCGCCGCCTCCGGCGAAGCAGATCCTCGCATGCCAGGTGTCCGACACCGGCGGCATCGACGACAAGAGCTTCAACGAGAAGGCGTGGCTCGGCGCCCAGCAGGCCGTGGAGGCCTATCCGGGGCAGGTCGAGATCGAGTTCCTCGAGTCGCAGTCCGCTGCCGACTTCAGGCCGAACATCGATGCGTTCATAGCCCAGGGCTGTGACCTGGTCACGACGGTCGGCTTCCTCCTCGCCGAGGACACCGCGAACGCCGCAGTCGACAACCCGGATCAGCTCTTCGCGATCATCGACCAGTCGCCCGGCCCGTTCGCTCCGTGGACGGACGCCGACGGCAACGACCGCTCGCCCGACGGGTGGCAGAACCTGCGCGGCCTCACCTTCCAGATCGACGAGGCCAGCTTCCTCGCCGGGTACGTCGCCGCCGGCATCACCGAGACCGGCATCGTCGGCACGTTCGGCGGCATCAACATCCCGCCGGTGACGGCCTTCATGGTCGGCTTCCAGCAGGGTGTCGAGCACTACAACGCCGTGAACGGCACGGAAGTCAGCGTTCTCGGGTGGTCGAACGAGCTCAACGACGGTCTGTTCACCGGTAACTTCGAGAGCCTCGACGACGGTCGTTCGTTCGCCGAGAACCTCGTTGCCGAGGGCGCCGACGTGGTGCTCGCGGTCGCCGGCCCCGTCGGCCTCGGCTCCGCGGCGTACTGCCAGGAGACCGGCGCCTGCGTGATGATCGGCGTCGACGCCGATCAGGCCGTCACGGCTCCCGAGTTCGAGGACACCTTCGTGTTCTCGATCCTGAAGAACATGGACGTCGCGGTGTTCAACACCATCGGCAACGTCCTCGTTCTCGACGCCGTTGGCAACAACTTCAACGGCACGCTCGCCAACGGCGGCGTCGGCCTGTCGGAGTACCACGGCGGCGTGGTTCCCGACGCTCTCCAGGCCGAGGCCACTCAGCTTGCGGCGGACATCGTCGCTGCAGGCGGTCTCGCGGACTACCTCGGCTAGTCCGTACTGGTAGTGAGCAGTCGAAGGGCCCCCTCTCCGGAGGGGGCCCTTCACGCGTTCACCGCGAGGGAGGCCCGTCGAAGACGCCGGAGCGGGGCGGCGGCGGCGGCGACTAGGCTGCCGCTGGCCCAATTCGTCTCGGGAGGACGTGCGTGCAACTCGAGCTTCGCGACATCACGAAGCGGTTCCCTGGAGTGCTCGCCAACGACCGTGTGAGCCTCACGGCACGTCCCGGCGAGATCCTCGGGCTCCTCGGCGAGAACGGTGCCGGAAAGACGACCCTCATGAACATCCTCTATGGCCTGTACACGGCCGACGAGGGTGAGATCCTCATCGACGACGAGGTCCAGCACTTCGACGGGCCCGGCGACGCGATCGCAGCAGGGATCGGGATGGTCCACCAGCACTTCATGCTCGTGCCGGTCATGTCCGTGACCGAGAACGTGGTCCTCGGCGTCGAGCCCACGAACCGCGTCGGCGTCATCGACTACAAGGAGGCCGATCGCGAGGTCCGGGAGATCTCGGAGAAGTACGGCCTCGCCGTCGATCCGCACGCGATCATCGAGGACATCCCGGTGGGCATCCAACAGCGGGTCGAGATCATCAAGGTGCTGTTCCGCGATGCGGAGTACCTCGTGTTCGACGAGCCGACCGCAGTCCTCACCCCCCAGGAGGTCGACGACTTCTTCGGCATCGTCCGGGGTCTGCGGGACGCGGGCAAATCGATCATCTTCATCACGCACAAGCTGAAGGAGATCCTCGACATCGCGGATCGGGTCGTCGTCCTCAGACGCGGGCGGTCCGTCGGCCAGATCGACGATCTCTCCACGATCACCGAGGGCGAGCTCGCCGAGCTGATGGTGGGCCGGCCGGTCGAGCTGACGGTCGCGAAGAGCGACTCGGAGCCGGGCGAACCGGTGCTCGAGGTGGCCGATCTCGTCGTCGTCGACGAGCGGAACCATGCAGCTGTCGACGAGGTGTCGTTCACCGTCCGCAGCGGCGAGATCGTGGGCATCGCGGGCGTGCAGGGCAACGGGCAGACAGAGCTGGTCGAGGCGCTGACCGGCCTGCGGCACGCCATCTCCGGCTCAGTGACGATCGCCGGCGAGGATCTCACGAAGGGGTCTCCCCGGGAGGTGCACAACGCTCAGGTGGCCCACGTCCCCGAGGATCGCCAGCGGATGGGCCTCGTGCTCCCGTTCACGGTGGCCGAGAACATGGTGCTGGACTCGTACCACGATGCCCCGTACTCGTCCCGCATCGTGATGAACTGGGGTGCCTCGCGGGAGGCGGCGGCCCGGCTCGTCGACGAGTACGACGTCCGGACGCCGAGCATCGACGTGCCGCTCTCGAACCTCAGCGGCGGGAACCAGCAGAAGGTCATCGTGGCCCGTGAGTTCAGCCGCGACGTGAAGCTCGTCATCGCGTCGCAGCCGACCCGGGGCCTCGACGTGGGCTCGATCGAGTACATCCACTCGCGCATCGTCGAAGAGCGGGACCAGGGAGCCGCCGTGCTCATCGTGTCCACGGAGCTCGACGAGGTCATGGCGCTGGCAGACCGGCTGCTCGTCATGTATCGCGGCAAGGTCGTCGCCGAGCTCGACCCGTCCCAGGTGACGAATGCCGACGTCGGGCTCTACATGGCCGGGGCGCAGTCCGCGTGAGCACGGAAGACCCGATGGACGATCAGGGACCTCCCCCGTCCGACGACCGGGAGACGCGGGCCACGGCGCTGATCGACGACATCTCGGGGGTCGGTGTCGACTGGCGCGGGGCGCTCCTCGTGCCGGCGCTCAGCCTGGTGACGGCGCTCTTGCTGAGCGGCCTCATCATCATCTTCACCGACCTCGAGCTCTGGCGGAAATTCGGGGGAGAGACCCTCGGCGAGGGCCTCGCCGAGGTGGGTCGCGCCTACAAGACGCTGTTCACGGGTTCGTTCGGATCGGTCCGGGCGATCTCCGAGACGCTGGTGAACGCGGCGCCGCTCATCCTCGCCGGCCTGTCGGTGGCGATCGGCTTCCGGGCCGGTCTGTTCAACATCGGCGCCGAGGGCCAGATCATCATCGGCGGCATGTTCTCGCTCGGCATCGGCTTGGCCCTCGACGTCCCGATCGTGCTGGCTCTCCCGCTGGCCGTCCTCGCGGGCATGCTCGGTGGGGCGATCTGGGGCGGGATCCCGGGTTGGCTTCGGGCGAAGACGGGGGCGCACGAGGTCATCACGACGATCATGCTCAACAACACCGCCATCTTCCTCCTGCCCTGGCTGCTGAAGACCAGCTTCTACCAGGTGGAGGGCCGAGACGACCCGGTGTCGAAGACGCTCGAGGTCGCCGATCGCCTGCCGCGGCTGCTCGGCTTCATGGATCGGTCCGATCTCCGGGTGCATGCGGGCATCATCGTGGCGGTCCTCGCCGCATGGGGCATCTACTGGCTCCTCTTCCGCTCGACCGTCGGGTTCGAGTTCAGGGCGGTCGGCTACAACCCCGACGCAGCCCGCTACGCCGGGGTGGACGTGACGCGCTCCTACGTGCTGGTGATGGCCGTCGCCGGGGCCATGGCCGGCCTCGGCGGGACGAGCATCGTGAACGGCGTGCTCTACCGCGGGGCGCCGGGGTTCTCCGCCGGTCTCGGGTTCGAGGCCATCTCGCTGGCGCTGCTCGGCCGCTCACATCCCCTTGGAGTCGTGGCCGCAGGGTTGCTGTTCGGCGCCCTGCGCGCCGGAGGCCAGGAGATGCAGGCCGGGAGCGACGTGCCGATCGACCTGATCCTCGTCGTCCAGGCGCTCGTCGTGGTCTTCATCGCGGCGCCGGCGCTCATCCGGGCCATCTACCGCGTGAAGACCGGCAGGGAGACCGAGAAGTTGTCGACGGGATGGGCGACATGACCGCCGTCCAGCAGCGCCCGTCCGACGTGATCCGCACGCCGGAGGAGATCCGCCGCTCCCGGATCAT
>DATHYU010000082.1:0-13529 GCA_035458965.1 Acidimicrobiia bacterium
CGGTCCTCCTCGTCGAGCGGGCCCACTTCCTCGGCGGCCGGGCCATGGAGATCCCCGACGAGGACTTCAAGGTCCAGTTCGGCGGCCACCTCGTCGAGGACACCGGCTCGGGCCTCATGAAGATCGCCGAGCACCTCGGCTTCACCATCGAAGAGGGGCCGCTCAGCACCGACATGCCGGTCTGGGACCACGAGACCGAGTCCTGGGGCTCGATCCGCGACCGCTACTCCGGCAGCAACCGCCAGGAGCTCAAGAAGGTCATCAAGGCGCTGGTCGACGCCCCGTACGAGTCGTTCGAGGAGTGGGACGACAAGCCGCTGCGGGCGTGGATGTACCAGCACACCGACGACCAGGGCGTCATCGACCTCTTCGAGTTCCTCGCCGTGCTCGAGTGCCTCACCGACGAGTGGTGGGACCACTCGGCGTCGGAGAACCTCTACGTCCGCAAGCTCCACTACGGCGAGAAGCAGAAGGCCGGCTACTCGTTCTGGCCGAAGCAGGGCTGGGATGGCATCTGGGACGGCTTCGCCAGGGCGATCACCGACAACGGCGGCCACATCCGCACCTCGACGTCGGTCAACCGGGTCGTCATCGAGGACGGTGTCACGAAGGGCGTCCTGATCGCCCGCTCCCCGAAGGAGCTCCCCAACGAGATCTTCGAGGAGGAGTTCGTCGAGGCCGAGGTCGTCATCTCGACGCTGCCGGTGTGGAACGTCCTCAACGTCGTGCCCGAGGACGCGCTCCCTGATTGGTACGCCGGCCAGATCAGATACCTCGCCCAGGACAAGTTCCGGGTGTCGTGGCTCGGCCTCTACATCGCCACGGAGGAGCCCTGCCCGGCGATCGACCGGTACGAGCTCTCGACGTGGCTGCACGCTCCCGAGAGCCGGCTCCCCGGGTTCCTGTTCGAGCAGACGGCCTACGACCCCTCGACGGCCCCGCCGGGCGTCCACCTCTATGTCATGGGCGGCGTCATCCCCGGGGCCAAGGGACGTGACGAGAACTACCTCAGGAAGACGTTCGATCAGTTCGGACGGGACATGGAGGTCATGTACCCGTGCTTCGAGAACGCGGTGTGGCGCCGGCGCCACCTCGTGTTCGAACCGGCCTTCGGGGTGATCTCGAAGCCGATGCTCGTCGGTCAGTACCGCCCCCACTGGCGGGCACCGAACGTCGACGGACTGTATTTCGCTTCGGAGACCTTCCGGAGCCGCATGATCGGGACCGACCGTGCCGCCCGAGCGGCGCTCACGGTGGTCGAGGAGATTCTCGGTCGGCGCCTGTGGCCGATCGAGGACGGCTGGCGCTACTAGGAGACATCACATGGACTTTTCGTTCACCGAAGAGCAGGAGCTGTTCCGCAAGACGATCCGGCAGTGGGTCGACGAGCAACTCCCCAAGGAGTACTGCAACGAGCTCGAGCAGAAGGAGCACGAGTTCCCCCACGAGCTCTGGGACCTGTTCTCCAAGGCCGGCTTCCACGGCGTCGGCATCGACGAGGAGTACGGCGGCCAGGGCGGTGACATCGTCACGCAGATGATCCTCATGCGCGAGATCGCCCGGAACCTGGCCGGCCTCTCGTGGGTGTGGGGCATCTCGTCGTTCTCCGGCGCCAAGTCGGTGGGCATGTTCGGCAGCGAGGAGCAGAAGAAGAAGTACCTGCCCAAGCTGGCCACCGGCGACCTCAAGTTCGCCATCGCCTACACCGAGCCCGACGGCGGCACCGACCTGCTCGGCGCCATGAAGACGACGGCGGTCAAGGACGGCGACGGATGGCGGATCAACGGCCAGAAGATCTGGTCGACCGCCGCCCACGTGTCCGACTATCTGATGCTCATCGCCCGCACGGACAAGAACCCGCCGAAGAAGTCGCTCGGCACGACCGTGTTCCTGGTGCCCACCGACCAGGACGGCATCACGACCCGCCAGATCCCCAAGATCGGCATGCGGTCGGTCGGGTCGTGTGAGGTGTTCCTCGAGGACGCCTGGGTGTCCGACGACAACGTGCTCGGCGACGTCGGCTACGGCTTCCACCAGAGCCTCGCGACGCTCAACAACGAGCGCATCATGCTCGCCGCCCTCTGCACCGGCATCATCGACGGCGCCCTCGAGGTGGCGCTGGAGTACATCCAGCAGCGCAAGGCGTTCGGCAAGACGCTGAGCCAGTTCCAGTCGATCCATCACAACATCGCCGACATGAAGATCATGCAGTCGCAGGCCGAGCTGGTGACCTTCATGGCCGCCTGGCGCCAGCAGCAGGGCCTCGAGTGCGGCATCGAGTCGAACATGGCGAAGATCGTCGCCTCCGAGAACGCCGGCAAGGTCGCCGATCTGGCCCTCCAGATGCACGGCGGCATGGGCTACGCCTACGAGACGCAGCCGCAGCGGTACTGGCGTGACGCCCGGCTCTACCGAATCGGACCCATCGCCAACGAGATGGCCCGCAACGTCATCGCGGAGATGATGGGCCTCCCGAGGTCCTTCTAGCCGTGAGGGGCATCGAGGGAAGGGTGGCCCTCGTCACGGGGGCCGGCCGGGGAATCGGCAAGGCCATCGCCGCGCGCCTCGCGGAGGAGGGCGCGGCGGTGGTCGTGAACGACCTCGACGCCGACGTCGCCGAGGTTGCGGTCGCCGAGCTCGAGGCGTCGGGGTTTCGCGCCGCCGCCGCACCGGGGAGCGTCGCCGACGACGCGGCGTGCGAGGCCATGGTCGCGACCGCCGAGGAGGTCTTCGGCGGGCTCGACATCCTCGTGAACAACGCCGGCCTCACGGCGGACGCCTGGCTCCACCGGATGACCGACGAGACGTGGGACCTCGCCATCGGGGTGATGCTCGACGGTCCCTTCAAGCTGTCCCGGGCTGCGGCCCGGCTCATGCGGGTGCCGCGTGGCGAGACGCCCGCGTACCACCGCAAGGTGGTCAACATCGCCTCGATCAACGGCATCTACGGGGTTGCCGGCAACACGAACTACTCGGCCGCCAAGGGCGGGGTCATCGGCCTCACCAAGGCGCTCGCCCGGGAGTGGGCGCCGCAGCGGATCAACGTGAACGCCGTCGCTCCAGGGTTCATCTCGGGGACGCGGCTCACGGCCGCCCGCGAGGAGGGTGACGCCTTCGGCATCCCGCCGGAGTCGCTGGCGAGGATCGAGGCGTCGATCCCCATCGGTCGGGGAGGAACGCCCGAGGACATCGCCGGGCTGGTGGCGTTCCTGGCGTCGTCGGATGCCGACTACATCACCGGGCAGGTCATCGAGTCCCACGGCGGGAAAGAGATCATCGAAGTCGTCTGACCCAGGGGAAAGGGCGCAGGAGATGCAACACATGATGGAGGACGTCGAGCCCGTCGCCGGGAAGGTGATGTCGCTCACCGACGCGATCGCCACGTTCGTCGAGGACGGCGACGTCGTGGCGCTCCAGAACATGGCCACGCAGGCCGCTCCCATGGCGGCGGTCCGGGAGCTGATCCGCCAGGACAAGCGGAACCTCGGTCTCGTCTGCCTGGTGGGCGGGATCCCGGTCGACTGGCTGGCGGCGGCCGGCGTGATCGACCGATTCATCGGCGCTGCGGTGTCGATGGAGCAGTTCGGGCTCTGCCAGCAGTACCGCAAGGGCGTCGAGGCCGGCCGGATCCGGGTCGAGGAGCTGTCGGAGACCTCGCTGAACGCGCGGCTCGGGGCGGCGATCCGCAACCTGCCCTTCCTGCCGACGACCGGGCTGCTGGGCACCGATCTCATCGACATCAACGAGAACCTCATGGTGATCGACGACCCCTTCGGCAGCGGCCGCAAGGTGGTGGCCTGCAAGCCGCTGGTCCCCGACGTCGCCCTCATCCACGCCCACCGCGCGGACGAGCACGGCAACGTGGCCTACGAGCCGACGATCATCTGGCCGGACCTCGGGGCGATGCCGAAGGCCGCGAAGCGGGTGATCGTCACCGCCGAGGAGATCGTCGACTCCGACGTCCTGCGCCGGAACCCCGATCGCACCCTGTTCCCCGGGTTCATCGTCGATGCGGTCGTCGAGGTCCCCTACGGCGCCCATCCCACCTCGTTCAACCCGAACTACGGATACGACACCCGGATGCACCTCGAGTGGATCAAGGCGTCCCGGGATCCCGAGGCCACCGAGGCGTTCATGAAGAAGTACATCACCGAGCCGGCGAGCCAGGCCGAGTACCTGCAGGCCGTCGGCGGCGCCGAGACGCTCGTGCGGATCCGGAACTGGGAGGCGTGACATGAGCTGGCAGGACAGCCCCCCATCGACCGACTACGAGATCGACGAGCTCATGATCTCGGTGCTCGCCGGCCTGTTCCAGGACGGCGACCAGGCCTGCAACGGCATGGCTTCCTTCCTCCCGGTGTCGGCGTTCATGCTCGCCCGGGAGACGCATGCCCCCGGCCTCCTGTGGCTCGCCGGTGCCGCCGGCCTCGAGCCGCGCCCCGAGAAGGTGCCGGCATCGACGCTCGAGGCGCCGCTGTGGAAGGACAGCGTGATGTACGTCGAGCAGTTCGGCGACTTCTGGAACTACGCCATGAACGGCCGCTGGCTCACGAAGTTCTGCGTCGGCGCCGCCCAGCTCGACCAGTACGGCAACGCCAACAACTCGGTCATCGGGACCGACTACCACGCCCCGAAGGTCCGTCTGCCGGGGACGGCGGGGCTCGGCGACATGGGTGCGATCGGCAAGGACCTGTACTACTGGAACCCGAACCACAACCCCCGGGCGCTCGTCGAGAAGGTCGACTTCATCTCGTGCGCCGGCTATCTCGGCGGGGGCGACGAGCGGGAGCGGTTGGGTCTCACGGGTGGCCCCAAGTTCGTCGTCACGAACCTGGCGGTCCTCGACTTCCATCCCGAGTCGAAGCGGATGCGCATCAAGAGCGTTCATCCGGGGGTGACGGTGGAGCAGGTGCAGGAGGCGACCGGCTTCGAGCTCGAGCTGCCCGACGGGGAGGTCCCGACCACCCGGCCGCCGAGCGAGCTGGAGGTCGAGCTGATCCGCACGAAGATCGACCCGGACAACATGCGAAAGCGCGAGTTCGGGCGCCGGTAGACGACAGGCACGGAGGGGAAGACACGTGGATATCGAGCTTGGCGTCCCGGGCCAGATCATGCCGCCCGCCGACAAGGCGGTCACGCTGGCCCAGAAGAACGAAGCGGACGGGTTCGACGCCGTCTGGTGGCCCGATCACCTGATGGGGTGGCACCCGGATTCCATCTGGACGGAGGACATCTCTCCGATCGCGGGGTTCCAGCCGAACCCGCACCAGTACTTCGACCCGCTGATGATGATGGGGCACGTGGGCGCGAACCTCGAGACGGCGCGTGTGGGCACCGTCGTCACCGACCTCATCCGCACCCATCCCGCCGTCATGGCGCAGCGGATGCTCACCGTCGATCACCTCACGAAGGGCAAGGGAATCCTCGGGCTGGGATCAGGCGAGCGGCTCAACATCACGCCCTACGGCATGAAGTTCGAGAAGCCGGTCGGGCTCCTCGACGAGGGCATCGACATCATCAAGCTGCTGTGGAAGGCCGAGGGCAAGGTGGACTTCGAGGGCGAGCACTTCCGGCTCAAGGACGCCGTGCTGGGCATGTTCCCCTACGGCGACAAGGACCCCGAGATCTGGACCGCGTCGCACGGCCCTCGCATGCTTCGGATCACGGGCCGCAAGGCCGACGGATGGCTCCCGACCAAGGACACGCCCGAGAAGTACCGGGCGATGCTGGAGACGATCCGCGCCGCCGGCGCCGAGGAGGGCCGGGACATGGACGCCTTCACGCCCGGGATGCTCGGGTACATCCTCGTCGGGCCGGACGAGGAGACCGTCGAGCGGATGACCCATCACGCGCTGGTGCGGATGCTCTGCATCATGCTCCCCTCCGAGGTGTACCACCGGCTCGGCTTCGTCGGCCCGTTCGAGGGCTACGGCTCGGGGTTCCACGACTTCATCCCTGCGGCGGCTGATCGGTCGGAGTCCGAGCGCATCGTGGAGGCGATCCCGCCACCCGTGGTGCGCCACTACGCCTTCACCGGCACGGTGGAGCAGGTCGCCGAGGAGATCACCGCCTACTACGACGCCGGCCTGCGCCATCTCGTGATGTGGAACGTGACGGCCTTCGGCGACCCGTCGCTGGCGGGCTGGTCGTTCGGAGCGATGAAGCAGCTCAAGAGCATGCTGAAGGGAGCATGACGTGAGCCACCACGGGCCCCAGGTGATCCTGGACTACTTCGACTCGATCAACACCGAGAACTGGGACAAGCTCGCCGCGCTGTGGACCGACGACGCCGAGCTCGACGTCGTCGGCGCCCGGCCGCGTCGCGGCCGCGAGGACGTGCTGACGTACTACCCCAGGGCGCTGTCGATGTACCCCGAGCACTGGGACGAACCGGTGCGGATCAGCGTCGCCGGAGACGTCGTGACGGTGGAGATCGACTTCACCGGGAAGATGGCCGACGGCACCCCGGTGGCCTTCAAGGCGGTCGACATCTTCGACCTCAAGGACGGCCGGCTCTGGAAGATGTCGAGCTGGTTCAACCTGCTCGATGTCAGGAGGCAGGCAGGCATCGATTGACCCGCGGCCTTCCCTTGCGCGCCGAGGCTGCGGCGGGGGGCGACGGGATGGCTCTCGCCGGGCTCGCCTCGGCCTGGGGTTTCCGGCGGATGCAGCCTTCACCGCATGGACCGGCTCGTCCATCCCCGCCGGCGCCGTCGCCTCCCGCTCAGCCCGTCAGCGTCGCCAGCTTCCCGATCGTCTCTTCGGCCTCGGCCACGATCCGCCGCACGACCTCGGCGGCGGGCAGGATCTCGTTGATGCGACCGGCGCTCATGCCGCCGATCATGAAGCCGTTCTCCCGGTCGCCGTGGATCGGGCCGCGACGGAGCCCCTCGCCCTCGACGCGCAGGCGCTCGCGCTCGGAGACGTCGGAGTTGTTGACGTCCTCGACGACGTCGAGAAACGGGTTCTCGAGGTGGCGGCAGGGCCCGAAGAACCCGGTCACGACGCGCGATCCGGTGTCGGGCATGTCGACCACGTGCTGCTTGTTCGCCTCGGAGTACTCGCACTCCGTCGTGGCGAGGAACCTGGTCCCGATGTAGCCGAGCTGCGCACCGAGGCCGAGGGCGGCCACGAGGCTGCGGCCGTCGGCGATGCCACCGGCGGCGATGACGGGGATGTCGACGGCGTCGACGCAGGCGGGGATGAGGATCATCGAGTGGACCTGCTTGTGGCCGATGTGGCCTGCGGCCTCGAACCCGGTGGCGACGACGGCATCGATGCCGGCGCGCTCGGCCGACCGCGCCTGACGTGCCGTCGACACGGCGTGGGCGTGGAAGATGCCGGCCTCGCGGATCTGGTCGTTGAGGCCGAAGCAGTGGGGGTGGCCGCCCGACGTCGCCAGGGCCACGAACTGGTCCCTCATCTTGGGGTGGTCGTGCTTGAGCTCGATGAGCGCCTTGAGGAGCGGCTCCGAGTCGGGCTGCTCCTGGGCGGCGCGGACGTTGACGGCGAGGGGTCCGTCGGTGAGCGCCATCGCCTCCTCGAATCCCTTGACCACCTGGTCGACGACCTCCTGGGCCGCTCCCTCGATCCGGTCGTCCTCGGCGAGGTCGGGGTCCTCGAGGAACAGCGCCGGATGGGCGAGGGTCCCGAGGCCTCCTGCGTTGGTGATCGCCGCGGCGAGCGGCGCCAGGGTGAAGTCGCCGATGCCCCCCATGCCCGACTGCATGATGGGGTAGCGGATGCCGAGGCGCTTCGAGAGGTCGGTCTGCAGCATGGGAGGCCTTTCAGGTCGTCTCGATGAGTCTTGTCCGAAGTCGTTCGATGGTGGCGGGCTCGAGGCCCGCGTCGAGCAGGAAACGTTCGAAGGAGCCATGGTGCCCGCGGACGAGACGCAGGAAGCCGAACATGGTCTCCGGGGTGGCGCCGAGCGTGGCATCGTCGACGTGCTCGAGGACGTCGACGTAGGCCGGGATCCCCAGGAGCCGGGCGAGGACGCGGGGCATCCGCCCCTGGGTCAGGGCGTAGTCCGATGCGATGGTCTCGTCCGACGCCCCGAGCACCGAGAGGAGCGTCGCCGTGAGGATGCCGGTCCGGTCCTTCCCCCCGGCGCAGTGGTACGCGACGGCTCCGTCCGCCCCGGCGAGGATCTCGAGAGAGGCGACGAGGGTGGTGGCGCTCGCCTCGAACATCCGCAGGTAGGCCTCGTCCATCGGGCGCGACCCGCCGAGCGCCGCGATGGCACCGAGGCGCAGGCCCACCGGGAGGTGGTGGTACGCGGCGCCGTGTCCGGCGAGCTCGGTGATTCCCGTCTCCGTCTCACCGATCGTGCGGAGGTCGATCACGTCCGTCACGTCGGCGAGAGCGTCGATGTCGTCGGCGGCGAGGCCGGCGAGGTTGTCGGCCCGGATGGCCCGACGCGGGGTGATCGTCCCGCCATCGACGGGGAGGCCGCCGAGGTCCCGGACGTTCGCCGGCCCGTCGAGCTCGATCCAGCGGGTCACCACGAGATCCGCCCGGCGAACTCGACGATCCGCTTCGCCGTCTCCGCAGGGGCGGCCTTCTGCACGAGATGGCCGGCATCGGGAGCGAGCCACATCGAGCCGTTCGGGACGTGGCGGCTCAAGAGCTCGGCCTGCTCGGGGAACACGATGCGATCCCGCTCCCCGTGGATGGCGAGGAACGGGCAGGTGATGCGGGCAAGCATCTCCCGGGAGAACACGTTGTTGGCCGCCCAGTCCTCGGCAAGGGCCCGGCGCAGCGCCCGCCAGTGATCGGGACCGCCGCCGGCCACGTGATCGATCGCCCTGAGGTCCTCGGGCCACGGTCCCGAGAGGATCTCCTTGACCCGGGCCGGGTCGCTCGTCATGGAGCCGCCGATGGTCACCAGCCCCGCCGCCACGCGCGGGTGCCGGATGGTGAGGGTGAGCAGGCTGTTCGCCCCGGCCGAGAATCCGACGAGGAGGGCGCGGGGGATGCCCAGTGCCTGCATCACCCGGTGGGTGTCGAGGCCGAAGCGGACGATGCCCAGTCGCAGCCCCGGGGCGGGGGAGTGGCCATGGCCGCGGAGGTCGAACCAGACCACGCGGAAATGCTCGGCGAGCCGGGGGATCAGGGGCCCCCAGTCGAAGGACCCCGTCCCGGTGCCGCCGTGGACGAGGACGAGCGGGCGGCCGGTTCCGGCTTCGCGGACGTGGAGCTGGGTGTCGGGGGCGGCGACGATCACGAGGTGGCGAATTTACCAAACGGTAGGTAGATTTCGCAGGCCGACCCCGGGAGCAGGATGGACAAGGTCAGAACCTTCGAGGAGGCCGCCGCGCTCGTTCCAGACGGCGCCACGGTCGCCATCGGCGGCCTCTCGATGAACAGCACGCCGATGGCGTTCGTACGCGAGCTGTGCCGCCGCGAGGTGCGCGACCTCACCCTCGTCGCCATCGTCAACGGCATGGCCGTCGATTGGCTGATCGCGGCCGGCTGCGTCTCCAAGGTGATCTCCGGCCTCGTGTCCTTCGAGGGCATGGGCCTCGCCCCGATGTTCCGCCAGGCGGTGCAGTCGAAACAGGTGGAGATCGAGGAGTACTCGGAGCACCTGCTCATCGCCCGGCACCAGGCGGCCGCCTGGAACCTGCCGTTCATCCCGACCAAGGCCGGGCTCGGCACCGATGTGCTCGACCTGCATCCCGAGACCACCCGCCTGGAGACCGATCCGGCGACCGGCATGCCGTACGTCGCCGCCACGCCGCTGCCCGTCGACGTCGCGGTCGTCCACGCCCACGCCGCCGACTCGGAAGGCAACGTCCGGGTGGACCCGAAGCTGCTGTGGATGGATGCGGCCGCGGTGCACGCCGCCACGACGACGATCGTGACCGTCGAGGACGTCGTGCCGCATCACACGTTCGTCGCCGAGCCCCATCGCACCACCTACCCGCGGTTCGTGATCGATGCCGTGGTGGAAGCACCCTGGGGGGCGTACCCGACGTCGGCGTTCCCGTCGTACATCCACGACGAGGCCTTCTTCGGCGCCTATCAGACGGCGGCGCGGAACCCCGACGACTTCAAGGCGTTCCTCGAGGAGCGGGTCTTCGGGCCCGAGACCTGGACCGATTTCCTCGATGCCAACGGCGGCGCCGAGACGCTGCTCCGGATCCGCAGGAGGACGTCATGACCGTGCGCGAGGATCTGGCCGTTCCCGGCGCCGACTGCACCATCGACGAGCTGATCGTCGTCACCCTCGCCCGGGAGTTCACCGACGACACCCGGGCGTTCAACGGTGCCGTCTCGTTCATCCCCGTGTGCGCGTACCTGCTGGCGCGCAAGACCCACGCACCCGAGCTGGTGTGGGCCGCGTCGTCGATCGCCGTCGACGCCGATCCGCCCAGGCTCGGGGCGTCGACGCTGTCGGACTCGATCTGGGACGGGGCCACGATGCTGGCGAACTCCCCCAACGACTTCTGGGCCTTCGCCCAGGGCGCCCGGTACAACACCTTCGCCTTCCGCGGCGCTCAGATGGACCGCTACGGGAACGTCAACAACACGGTCATCGGGCCGTACGACCAGCCGAAGGTGCGACTTCCCGGCGGCGGGGGAATGGCCGACCTCGGGTGCATGATCCCGAACATCTACCTCTGGTCCACCACCCACAACGCCCGCACCTTCGTCGACAGGCTCGACTTCCGCTCCGGGATCGGCTGGGGCGATGGTGGAGACCACCGCGAGCGGCTCGGCATGCCGGGCGGCCCCCAGCTCTGTGTCACCAACCTGTGTGTCTTCGACTTCCACCCCGAGTCCAAGGCGATGCGCATCCGCAGCCTGCACCCGGGCGTCACGGCCGAGCAGGTCCAGGAGGCCACCGGGTTCGAGGTGCTGCTGCCCGACGGCGAGATCCCCGTGACCGAGCTGCCGACCGACGAGGAGCTCCGCATCCTCCGGGAGGTCGTCGACCCCACCGGGATGCGACTGCGCGAGTTCGCGTGACGTCGACCGCCATCGTCACGGGGGCATCCCGGGGCATCGGCCGGGCGCTCGCCGCCGAGCTGGCCGCCGCCGGGTGGCGTCTCGCCCTCATGGCCCGCGACCGTTCCGCCCTCGAGGAGGTTGCCGCCGAGGCGGTGGCCGCCGGAGCCCCGGCTCCCCATGTCGAGGCCTTCGACATCACCGACGCCGCGGCCTTGGCAGGTGCCGCGGACCGGGCGCTCGCGTTCCTCGACGGCCGCGTCGACCTGCTTGCGAACAACGCAGGTGCGGCTGCCCGCCGCAGGCGTCTCGAGGACCTCACCGACGCCGACTGGGCCTACGACCTCGATCTCAACCTGATGGCGCCGATCCGCCTCGCCCGTCACTGTTTCGCGGCGCTCGCCGAGGCGAAGGGCCTGGTGGTGAACGTCTCGTCGATCGTCGCCGGCCGTGCCTCCCCGACGGGAGGGCCGTATGCCGCGGCCAAGGCGGGCCTCGAGTCGTTCACCCGGACCCTCGCTCTCGAGTGGGCGCGGCACGGCATTCGCGCCGTCACCGTCTCCCCGGGGTACGTCGACACCGACTTCAACGCCGAGTCGGTCGCATCGGGGTACGCCGAGCACTTCCTCAAGGGCGTGCCGACCCGCACACCCATCGAGCCCGGCGAGATCGCCCGTGTCATCGTCGGCTTGGCCGACCATCCGAGCATCACCGGCACCGTCGTCACCGTCGACGGAGGCCGGAGCATCAACGTCTAGGAGGATCCCGTGACCATCGCCCAGGACCTGCCGCATCCCGTACCGCCCCAGGCCTACATGACCTGGAAGGAGAACTGGGTCTGGCCGGCGCTCGACATCGAGCAGCGGGTCTCGACGCTCTTCCATTTCTCGTTGCGGCCCCAGCTCGGGGAGGGAATCTTCACCGCCAAGATGAGCGGTCCCGGCTGGAAGCACCGCTACGTCGGCCGGTCCCCGGTGCCCAGGGACCTCGAGAACTTCGTCCCGGTCCGAGACGAGCGGCTCGCGCTGCACGTCGTCGAGCTCGGCTCCCGGTTCGCGATCGAGTACCGCTCCGACGAGCTCGACGCCGACTTCGAGTACACGGGCCGGTTCCCCACGTGGGAGTACCACGACGGGCCGATGATGCCGGGCGACTCGCCCCTCGGCGACATGGGCCGCTACCTCTTCCACTTCGATCACCAGGAGCAGGGGCTGTGGATGGAGGCGAGCCTGCGGTTCAAGGACGGCGAGATGGCCGGCAAGGATCTCTCGATCTCGGGGTTCGGCAACCGGGACCACTCGTGGGGATGGCGGGACGACTTCACCTTCCGCCGCCATCACTGGCTCTGCGCCTCCTTCGAGGACCGCTACATCCAGGGCAGCTCGATGAACGACACGTTCTATCCGCACGGCGACAAGTTCGGCGGATTCGTCTCCACCGGCGCCGGGAATCGGGCCGTCACCCACCTCGACTTCTCGGACGCCTACTGGCTGGAGCCCGGCGAGCCCCTCGGTGCCCTCGATCGGGACGTGACCTACAAGGTCGCTCTGGCCGACGGCGAGGTGTGCACGGTGACCGCGCACATCGGCTCCGACCACGGGCGCCACTGGCTCAACGCGCGCACCCCCGACCGCAGCCAGATCTACCTGGACTGCCAGATCTTCTGCGACATGACCCTGCACGAGACCGGCCAGAGGGGATACGGCGTGCTCGAGGTGGGCAAGCACCTCGAGGGCGAGGGGATCGCGGATCGGGTGGGCCGACCCGCGTGATCGTGTACCCCGAGGTCGCCGAGCCGCTCGCGGGCTGGCTGTCCGACCGGCTGGGCGCCGACGTCGCGATCGCCGACCTCAAGCGGCATGCCGAGGGGTTCTCCTGGCAGACCTACACCCTCACGGCGTCGTGGGAGGAATCCGGGGCGGCGCGGTCGCAGGGCTACGCAGTCCGGCGAGAGCCCGAGGACGGCCTCCTCGCCCCCTACGACGTCGAGGCGCAGTACCGGATCCATCGGGCGGTCCTCGACCACTCCGACGTGCCGATGCCCGACCTGTTCTGGCTCGAGACGGACCCCGGCGTGCTCGGCATGCCGTTCTACGTGATGGAGCGGATGGAGGGCGTTGTCCCCGTCCAGTGGCGGGGCAAGGACCCCGAGATCTTCCCCACCGACGAGGCGCGCCGCGAGATCGGCCTCGACTTCGTCGACGTGCTCGCCCGCATCCATGCGATCGACGTGGATGCCGCAGGCTTGCGCGACCTCGGGCCCGAGACGGATCCCGAGGCGGCCGTGCGGCGGGAGATCGACTTCTGGGAGTCCTTCTACGAGGACAACTTCCTCCTCGAGGTCCCGCTGCTGCGGTTCATCGCCGGCTGGCTGCGGCGCAACATCGCCACGAGTGGCAGGATCGGCCTCGTCCACGGCGACTACCGGATCGGGAACTTCATGCTCGGCGCCGACCGCCGGATCAACGCCGTGTTCGACTGGGAGCTGGCCCACGTCGGCGACCCCGTGGAAGACCTGGGCTGGCTGTGCCTGCGCGCCTGGCGCTTCGGCAACGACGCGCTCGCGGTGGGCGGTG
>DATHYU010000083.1:0-2685 GCA_035458965.1 Acidimicrobiia bacterium
TCGCTGAGGCGCCCGTGGCCCTCGACCACCCGGTCGGACGCCCTCCGGGCGATCGTGTCCGCCTCGGTCCACGCGTCGAGCCATCCGGCCGGGGCGGGCCCGGTGCCGACGGCCCCGGCGACGACCGCCGCAGGATCGGCGAACACCACCGTCGCGGCGGTGGCGAGCGGGTCTCGCCACCCGGCGACGTCGAGGAGGATCTGATCGATCTCGGGGTGGGACTCCATCCACGACCAGAGGGGCTTCGAGGTCGGCAGGCCCCCGATACGGAGCATCACCTCGGGGGGATGGGTGTCGAGGAACCCGCCGGCGGCGAGAAGGTCGCCTCCGGCGAGGATCGCCGTCCGGTCGTGCGGCCCGTATCGCAGCCCGGAGAGCGGATCGGCGAGAACGGGGATCGCGGAGGTGGTCGCGAGCGCCGCGATGGCCGGGGCGAGGGCCAAATCGTCCTGGGGCCCGCAGACGATGAGGCCTCGGCGCCCTCCGAGGGCCTCGGCGATCGCCTCGATCTGGGCCGCCGCGGGGAGGGACCGGCCGGGGAGCGTCCGCACCGCCGGCGGCGGATCCGGCGGAGCCTCCGTGGGCACGAGGGGCTCGCGGAACCGGCAGTTGAGGTGCACCGGCCCGGGCATGGCTCGGGTCGCCTCGGCGACGAGTCGGGATCCCAGCGCCGCCACGGCGCGATCGGTCACGTCCGACGCATCGGGGGCCTCGACGTCGTGGCTCCACCGGACGGCCCGTCCATAGAGGTGGGTCTGGTCGATGGTCTGGGGCGCCCCCACGTCGAACAACTCGGCCGGGCGGTCGGCGGTCAGGACGATCACCGGCACGCGTGACGCCGATGCCTCCGCGACGGCCGGATGGAACTCGGCGGCGGCGGTTCCGGAGGTGCAGGTGATCACGACGGGCTTCCCGGTGGCCCGTGCCGCCCCGATGGCGAGGAATGCCGCCGATCGCTCGTCGTGCATCGAGACGTCGGTGATCCCGGCGTCGGCTGCCAGAGCCATCGAGAGCGGCGTGTTCCGGGACCCCGGGGCGACGACGGCGTGCTCGACACCGCTTGCGGCGAGCGAGCGGACGAGGATCGTGGCGAAGCGCAGGTTCCGGTCGATGCCGTGAGGCTACCTCCGGCGCTCGGCGACCTCGCCCGAAAGCCGCTCGAGTCGGGACCCGGCGCCCCGATCAGGGCCCCGGGCGGGCCGTGATGGCGGCGAACGCGCCGGGGCACCCGCGTCGCGAGGCCGAGCGGTGTCGCGTCAGAAGAGGGCCTCGAGGATCCAGAGGGCGCTCAGGCCGGTCACCGTGGTGAGGACGACGTTCTTCGTGCGCCATGCCACCACGCCGGCGACGGCACCGGCGACGAGGCGGAGGTTGTCCACGGAGAGATCGATCGGTCCTTCCGGCCGCACCAGGGCAGGGAGCACGATGGCCGCGAGGATCGACGGGGCGATGAAGCGAAGGGGGCGCTCGAGCGCATCGGGGACCCGTCGCCCTCCCAGCGTGCCGATGAAGGACAGCCGCAGCAGATAGGTGCCGGCGCCGATGATCCCGATGACGAGCAGCGTCATGACCTGCCCCGTGCGGCCCCGACCCCGGTGACGATCCCCGCGGCGGCCGCGACGATCAGCCCGACGTTCCAGGGCATCGGCTGGGCGACGACCGCCACGACACCGGCGACGAGGGCCGCGGCCAGCTCGGGCCGGGCCCGGATCGACGTCGGCAACAGTGCCATGAAGACGAGCGGCACGGCGAAGTCGAGCTCCCACGACTCGGGGACCCCGGTGCCCACCACGACCCCGACCGCCGTTGCGATCTGCCAGGGCACCCAGAGCCCGAGGCCGGCGCCGAGGAAGAACCACCGGCGGGCCACCGGGTCGGGCTCGGTCTCCCAGTTCAACGACGCGAACAGGAACGCCTGGTCCGTGAGCAGGTAGGGGAGGGCGAGGCGCCAGGAGCGGGGAAACTGCTGGAAGGGTCCGGCGAGCGCCGCGCTGTACATGAGGTGCCGCGAGTTGATGACGAGGGCCGTGGCCACGATCACGGCGGCGGCGGCCCCCTGGTCGACGAGTTGGATCGTCGCCAGCTGCGCGGCGCCGGCGAAGATGATCGGCGAGGTCAGCAGCCCCGTCAGGCCGCCGATCTCGGTGCTCCCGGCGGTGATCCCGACGATTGCCCCGAAGGGCACGATGCCCAGGAGCACCGGGAGGATCGTGTGGGCACCCTTCCAGAACGCGGTGCGGGCGGTGGAGGCGCTCATGGAGGAGCGAGCGTAGTGACCGGGAGCGGCCGGATCGCCCTCAGAGGGCGGCGCCGAGCGCGACGAGGGCGCCGACCAAGAAGTGGAGCCGGGCGTTCCCCTTGAGGGCCCCGATGAGGGCCGGTCCCGCGGTCTGGGTCGCCACGATCCGAATCGGCGGGATCGCCAGCGGGAGGGCGGCGAGGCCGAGCAGCGTCGGCCGCGGCATCCATCCGATGCCCGCGAACAGGGCGAGCCAGGCGAAGGCTCCGAGGATCAACAGCCCATAGAGGCGCCGGGTGCGCGATCGCCCGAGGACCACGGCCAGGGTCATCTTGGCGGATCGCTCGTCGGTCTCGATGTCCCGGATGTTGTTGGCGACGAGGATCGCCGTGACGAGGAGCCCCACGGGGATGGCCGCCAGCCACGCGTCGGCGGGCGCCGTCGAG
>DATHYU010000084.1:0-4411 GCA_035458965.1 Acidimicrobiia bacterium
GCCAGAAGAACATGATCGGCAAGATCAACTTCGGTCTCTACGACGCGGCCGGCCAGGAGATCGGCGAGATCCGCGCCGAGAACTGGCGGGCCTGGAACTTCTCGCTCGTCGACGTGACGGGCACCGAGGTCGCCCGGATCACGAAGACGTGGGAGGGCCTCGCCAAGACCTTGTTCACGACCGCCGACGATTACCTGCTGGACATCGGAGGACAGATCTCCGGCCCGTTGCGGACCCTCGTCTTCGCCTCGGCGGTGGCCGTCGACACCGCGCTCAAGCAGGACGCCCGCGGCCTGGGCTGAACCGCGCGTCGGCGTTCGTCCGCGACGGGATCCACGCACCCGAGGCAACGGGTGGCGACGGTCCGGGGGAGAGCCCCCGACGGCGCCGCTGGTGCCCTTGCCGGACGCGGTGCAAGCGTCGGCCCGAGCCGTGAGTCGTTGATTCCGGGGCCGGTTCCGCGTGGGAGCAGCCTCTCGGCGTGCCGGTTCACGAGCCTCTCGGAGCCGGTACCGTCCCGTCGTCGAGTCGAGAGGTCCGGTGTTCCAACATCCTGCGTTCGTGAGGGATCGGTTCACGATCCTCGGCTACGGCGCTCTCGCCGTGTTCGCCCTCGGCATCGCTGCGGTCGGACCTGCGATGCCGCTGCTGCGGGACGATCTGGGGATCTCGCGAACGATCGGCGGCCTCCACTTCACGGCGGGGGCCGCCGGGTCGGTGATCGCCGGCCTCGGGTCACCGAGAGCCATGCCGCGGATGGGACGCCGATGGGTCGTTCTCGTCGGCGGTACGGGAACCGCTGCCGGCGGACTCCTCGTCGCGCTTGGCGGCCACCCGGTGATCACCATCGCCGGGTCGCTCGTGCTCGGAACCTTCGGCAACCTGCTGCTCATCGCGGTCCAGGCGGCACTCTCCGACCACCATGGGCCTGCCCGGGCGACGGTGCTCACCGAGGCGAGCGCGCTCATCAGTGGTGTGTTCCTGTTGCCGGGCTTGGTGCTCGGGCTGCTCGGGCTGCTGGGGCTGGGGTGGCGGCCGGTCTTCCTGCTCCCGGGGATCGTCTGGATACTGCTCGCCCGAAGCATTCTCGGCAGCCTTCCCGAGCGGGGCCGGATTCGATCCGAACGGGCGGAGGGAGCGACGCTCCCCGGATATCGGGCTGCGCTCTTGGCCCTCATGTTCGCGGTTGCCGTCGAGTGGTCGATCGGCGGGTGGGCAGCCGGCTACCTCGTCGACGTAGGGGGGCTCTCCGAGTCGGCAGCGGCGGCAGCCGCCGTGACCTTCTACGCCGCGATGGCGGTGGGCCGCGGGATCGGAAGCCGTCTCACGCGGCGTCGGACCGTGCGGGAACTGCTGCCCGGTGTCGTGGTGGCCAGCCTGGTCGGTTTCGCCGTCTTCTGGTGGGCCAGTGCGGTTCCCGTGCTCATTGCAGGACTGGCGTTGGCGGGACTGGGCGTCGCGAACCTCTTTCCGCTCATCACGTCGGCCCTGTTCGCCGCTGCGCCTGGCCTGGCCGATCGTGCCAGCGCACACGTCAGCCTCGCAGGAGGAGCCGCGGTCATGATCGCACCGCTCACCCTGGGTGCCTTGGCCGACCGGTGGGAGCTGCGGTCGGCGTTCTCGGGAGTGCTCGTCCTGCTCCTGGCACTCGCTGCGACGATCGCATGGTGGCGACGCGTTCAGGGGGCCGGAGAGGACCGGCCCCCTGATGCCCACGAAGCGATCTAGCCGATCGAGAACGTCACCTGGATGGTGACGACGACCTCGTCGGTGCCCGGGAGGATGGGTGTCCTCACGTCGGCGGCCCCGGCCTCGGCGACGGCGTAGGGCATGGGCACGACCGGAGTGCTCGTGGACTCCGTGATGGACACGGCGGCTCCGAGCTCACTCCCGGCGAGACGGGCGAGCTGCTCTGCCTTGCCTTCGGCGTCGGACCATGCAGCGTTGCGGGCCTGCTCGACCAGGCCGGTCGTGTCGTCGATCGACAACGCCACGCCCTGGACGACGGCATCGTCGCCCGCGGCCAGGGTGGCGGCATCGATGGCCGCGCCGGCGTCGTCGAGGTCGCGGATCTTCACGGTCAGCGTGTTCTGGACGCGGTACCCGGTGATCCGCTGCCGATCGCCGCTGTAGTCGTACTCGGGCCACACGGAGTAGTTCGCGGTGGCCATGTCCTCGCGGGCGACGCCGGCACCCTCGAGGGCGGCGATGACCCGCTCGGCGGCGGCTGCGGCATCGCCCGTCGCCTGATCGACCGTCGGGCGCAGCACGGAGACGCCGAGCGTGACGGTCAGGGTGTCGGGAACACCGGTGACGCGTCCCTCTCCGGAGACGGTGATGCCATTCATGGCCCCATTGTCGCCGGAGGCGGCTTCGAGTGTTCCATCTCCACAGGCAACGAGGAGCAGCGCCGCAGCCACTCCGAGGACGACGAGTTTGCGCATGATGACCTCCTGGATCCACACACCGCTGGGACGCTCCGCGCACGGCAGGTGGTTCCTGGAGTGGGCGGTCCGGTTCCGTCATTCGGCGTTCCTCTCGTCGAAACCGATCGGAAACGCTGGTGTGGCAGGCTGCAGGGCACGTGACGCACGACGGCTCCAGGGTCCCCACTCCGCTCGTCCCGTATCTGGAAGCTCGGGACTCCCTGTCACGCGCCCGTCTCGGCTCGGGTGGATGGGAGGTCTGCAGCGCGCTGTCGGACCGCATGGATGACGGGCTCGCCGAGTTGCTCGATGGCGTCGACGGCGCAGCCGTCGTCGCCGTGGGCGGGTATGGCCGCAGCCGGCAGTGCCTCCACTCCGACATCGATGTCATGGTGGTGGTGGGCGGTGCCGACCCCGCCGAGGTGTCCAGGTCGATCTTCTACCCGCTCTGGGACGCCAAGCTCGTCGTCGGTCACTCGGTCCGGACCCCTCGCGAGGTGGTCACCGCGGCCGACGAGAGCACGGAGACGTTGTGTGCCTTGCTCACGTCCCGGCTGGTAGCCGGCGACGCAGCACTCCTCGAGGAGGCGCTCGACGGGGTCGCCCGGCTGCTCCGCACCGGCCGGAAGACGATCCAACGCCTGCTCGTCGAGGAGGAACGCGCCCGGCGGGCGGCATCCCCCTACCGCATGCTCGCGCTCGACGTGAAGCAGGGGCGGGGTGGCTTGCGGACCCTCGACTCGGTCGACTGGCATCGCCGGGCTGTGGCCCTGGCGAGGGGCGAGCAGGTTTCCCGAGCCGGGATCACTCCGGAGGAGGACCTGCTCCTCGCCGTGCGCAATGCGCTGCACGCCGCCAACGGGAAGGCCTTCGAGCGTTTCGAGCCGGATCTGCGTGTCCAGGTCGCACGATGGCTGGACACGGAGCCGACCCCTCTCGCGCGGCGGCTCTACGGCGCCGCGCAGGCGATCGAGCACGCCGCCACCGATCACTGGCCCGAGCTCCACACGGCTCCCGCGACGGATCCCGTGGCGGCGACGGGCCGGTGGATCCTTCGGGCGCTCCGCTCGCTGCGTTCCGAGCCGGGGATCGAGGAGGGCGCCTCGGAGATCCTCGAGCTCGCCGCCCGGGTGTCACGCGATTCGGCGCGACCGCTCACGGAGCTCGATCCGGGGTCGCTTCGGGAGGCTCCTGCGCCGGAGTGGACCGAGCCGGATCGCCGCGCCTTCCTGCGGATCCTGGCGTCGGGACGGCGAGGCCAGCGGGTCTTCGAGAAGCTCGTCCGCCACGGCTGGATGGAACGGGCCCTTCCCGAGTGGTCCCATCTCGTCGCCGCACCACAGGTCTCGCCCGTCCATCTTCATCCGGTCGACGACCACCTGTGGCGGGCGACCCACGAGATGATCGCGATCACCGAGTCGATCGACGACGAGCCCTGGGTGGACGATGTCGCCGAAGATCTCGGCTCGGTCGACGAGTCCCTGCTCGCCGCGTTCTTCCACGACATCGGGAAGGGTCTGCCCGGAGACCACTCGGAGGTCGGTGCCGAGCTCGTCGAGGCGGTTCTCACGCGGATGCGGTTCCCCGACGACGTCGTCCGGCGCATCACGACGGTCGTGAGGCACCATCTCCTGCTGTCGGAGACCTCGATGCTCCGTGATCCGGCCGACCCGTCCGTGATCGCCGACATCGCCGGGATGGTCGGTGACACGACGACGTTGCGCACGCTGTACCTGGTGACGGTGGCCGACGCCCGGGCCACCGGCCCGACCGTCTGGAGCCCGTGGAAGCGGTCGCTCGTGCACACCCTGTTCGAGAAGGTGCTCGCGGCTCTCGAGGGACCGATCGATCACTCGTTCCACGCGGTGGCCACAGAGGTCGTCTCGGTCGCGAAGGGAAAGCACACGGTGTCGTCGGTGATCGGCCACCTCGAGGGGATGCCGAGGGGGTACGGGCGCCGGTTCGACCCGGCCGAGATCATGCAC
>DATHYU010000085.1:0-3101 GCA_035458965.1 Acidimicrobiia bacterium
GAACCCGGTCCGAACACCTGGATGTCTTCGTCGCCCTTGCGTGAGTCGCGGGCTTCGAGCGTCATCGACAGACCGATGGCGATGACCACGACCGGCCAGATCGAGAAGTCATCGGGGATCGCTTCGAGATCCCGCAGCAGCATGAAGACGCCGATGGCCAGGAGGGTGAGCGGCCAGAACCAGCCTTTCCTGCGGCGCCCGGCCAGCGTTCCGACGAACAGCCATCCACCCAGGCCGAGCCAGAAGAGCGTCCAGCCCGATATGTCGGGGAGCACGTCCAGCTCGCGGAGGAGGAACAGCACGCCCACGGTGATGAGGGCGAGTCCGAAGAACACAGGTCGGGGACGAGGTCCGTACTCCATGACCGCAGGTTACCGGCCGGGCTCGGGGTCACGGGAGGTGCCTAGGCTGACGGCATGAGCAGCATCGAACGTCTCGGCGTGGTCGGAGCAGGGCAGATGGGCGGCGGCATCGTCGAGGTGGCGATGCGCGCCGGCGTCGACGTCGTCATGGTCGACGTGTCCGAGGAGGCGGTGAACGCCGGTGAGATGCGCCTGCGCTCGTCCCTCGATCGCGCCGTCGACCGCGGCAAGGCGACGGCGGAGGAGCGCGACGCGGCGCTTGCGATGCTCACGACGGCCACCGACCTCGATGCATTGGCGGACCGCCAGCTCGTCATCGAGGCGGTCATCGAGAACGAGTCGATCAAGGCGGAGGTGTTCGGCCGGCTCGACCACCTCCTCGACGGCGAGGCCATCCTCGCGTCCAACACCTCGTCGATCCCCATCGTCACGCTCGCCCGGTCGACCCGGCGCATCGACCGGTTCGTCGGCATGCACTTCTTCAACCCCGTGCCGGTCATGAAGCTCGTCGAGATCATCCCCGCCGTCACGACGTCCGACGAGACCGTCGCCGCGGCCAAGGCCTTCGGTGAGCGGCTCGGCAAGACGGCCATCGTTGCTCCCGACCGGGCAGGGTTCGTCGTCAACGCGCTCCTGGTCCCGTACCTCCTCGACGCCATCCGGTTCTACGAGGCCGGGAACGCGACCAAGGAGGACATCGACACGGGCATGCAGCTCGGTGCCGCCCACCCCATGGGGCCGCTGACGCTTTGCGACCTCATCGGCAACGACGTCATGCTCATGGTCGCCGAGTCCCTCTACGACGAGTTCCGCGAGACCCGCATGGCGCCGCCCCCGCTGCTGCGCCGCATGGTGTCCGCCGGCCTGCTCGGCCGAAAGACCGGCGAAGGCTTCTATCGGTATTGATCCTCGCCTTCGGCGACGATCGATGGCCGACAGCCGGCTGACGGAGGGGGACACACCCCCAAGAGGCCACACGTCAGCCGCCGGGCGCCGGCCGCCCATCTACCCCGCCCGCTTCGCCCCGTTCGACTCGAGGACCCGCTCCAGCTGATCCTTCTGGACGAGGCCGCTGGCGCGCCAGCGGGGCGTCATCTTCGCCTTGCCGGCCGGGGCACCCTTGGCTCGCTTCTTCTTGGACGTCTTGGCGCTCCGCCCGAGGACCACG
This sequence comes from Acidimicrobiia bacterium, assembly GCA_035458965.1. Lineage (GTDB taxonomy): Bacteria > Actinomycetota > Acidimicrobiia > Spongiisociales > UBA11373 > DATHYU01. The sequence goes on from DATHYU010000085.1 coordinate 1,531, forward strand.
AAGGTCGGGGTGGACCGGACGGCGAAGGCCTGGACGGCGCTGGGGACCCGGGCGACGTCGACCTTGACGACCTGCGCGGTCCCGGCGTACTCCTCGGCGAGCTCGTTCACGATCCCGTCCATGACCTTGCAGGGGCCACAGCCGACCTGCCAGAAGTCGATGAGGATCGGCTGATCGCCCTCCATGAGGTCGTCGATCTCGCTCAGGTGGTTGATCTGGCGGGCGCGGGCCCGCTTGCGGAACATGGCCATGATGGTCATCCCAACGTTCGGTGGGGCGATCGGATTCCCTACCAGGCCCTCGCCCGGGTCGGGGTGATCCGGATGGCGACCGGGTAGCCGGCGGCGAAGTCCTCCGGTGTCCATCCGTTCCGGCGCATGAGCAGCCGGTACTTCTCGACATACGCGTCGTGCTCGCTCGCGGGGGGAGCCCCGGCGTCGACGGTCGCTCGGCCCTCGATCGTCACGACCTCGCCGCCGAAGTGATCGCCGTCGAGGTTGAGCGCCACTCGCGGGTTGGCGTCGAGATTGGTGGTGCGGGCGGTCCCCTCCTTCGAGTAGACGAGGAAACCGCCGTCCTCGAAGAGGTACCAGACGGGCGAGGTCTGGGCCTGGCCGTTCGGCCGGACCGTGGTGAGCCAGATCACGGGCTCGGCCGCGAGCCGGCGGAGGGCGCGGGCGTGACGGGGATCGGCGGGGTCGAGCATTTCGGGGTCAGCGTACCCCGGTAGGGTCCTGCGCCATGAGCCGCCCGAACCTCGTCTTCATCATGTCGGACGACCACGCGGCGCATGCCGTGTCGGCCTACGGGAGCCGCATCAACCGCACGCCACATCTCGATCGGATCGCCGACGGCGGGATGCGGTTCGACGCCTGCTTCTGCACCAACTCGATCTGCACGCCGAGCCGGGCGGCGGTCCTGACGGGCACGTACAACCACGTCAACCGGGTGACGACGCTCGACACGCCGATCGACAACCAGCTGCCCACCCATGTGTCGCTGATGGGCGCGGCCGGGTACCAGACGGCGATCTTCGGGAAGTGGCATCTGGGCCATGGCCCGGATCACGACCCCATCATGTTCGACGAGTGGGCCGTGCTGCCCGAGCAGGGCGAGTATCACGACCCGGTGTTCCTGACCCCCGACGGCGAGGTCACCGTGGCGGGATACGCCACCGACATCATCACGGACATGGCGCTCGACTGGTTGGAACGGCGGGACCCCGACCGCCCCTTCGCCCTCATGGTCCACCACAAGGCGCCCCACCGGCCGTGGGAGCCCGACGCAGCCCACGCCGACATGTACGAGGACGAGGACATCCCCGAGCCCGAGACCTTCTGGGACGACCACGCCACTCGCGCCGCGGCTGCGGCGGCGGTCCGGATGCAGATGATGGACCTCACCGCGGAGGACCTGAAGCAGCCGGTCCCCGAGGGCCTGTCACGCGAGGACGAGATCCGGTGGCGGTACCAGCGATACATCAAGGACTACCTGCGGGTGGTCGCCTCCATCGACGACAACGTCGGCCGGCTGCTCGACCGCCTCGACGAGCTCGGCCTCGCCGACGACAC
>DATHYU010000086.1:0-6345 GCA_035458965.1 Acidimicrobiia bacterium
ACGACGGCGATGCCGAGGCCGATGCCGACGACCACACCGATGATCGCCCCGAAGCCGGCGATCAGCAGGGCCTCCCACCGGATCATCCGGCGGACCTGCCGCTGGGTCATCCCGACGGCGCGCAGCAGGCCGATCTCACGCTTCCGCTCCATGATCGACAGCGCCATCGTGTTCGTGATCCCGAGCAGCGCGATGACGATCGCCATGGCCAGCAGCGCTGTGATGATGTTGAGCACGGCATCGACCTGTCCGGCCACCTTGTCGACGTACTCCTCGGCGTTCGACATCTCCACGTTCGGGAACCGGGCGACCACGGCGTCGATGGCCGGCCGGGCAGCGGCCGGATCGAGCCCGTCGGCCACCTGGATCATGATCATGCGGCCCAGACGGTTCGTGAAGTGCGTCTCGTATGTCTCGACGGTCGTCATGACGTTGGTGCCGAAGAGGTCGGCGCCGAACGTGCCGGCGACGGTGAACGTCTCCACCACGCCGTCGGGGAACTCCATGACGAAGACGTCGCCGACCGCGTACTCCTCGTCCTCGGCGTAGTCGGCGTCGAGCAGCACGGAGGTCCGATCGAGATCCTCGAAGGACCCCGCCGCCATCTCGAGCCTCGCCATGAGCGGGAGGTACTCGTCGACGCCGATCATGAAGTCCTCGGACAGGGTCTCGGGGTCGCGCCACGCGCCGATGAAGAACGTCGAGGCAGCTGACACCTCCGGCAGCGCACGGACGTCCTCGAGCAGATCGAGGCTCGTCCCCGTCGTCGTCGGATCGCCGAAGCCGGCACTCTCGATCTGGAAGTCCGCGAGCACCTCGTTGCCGATCGCGTCGGAGATCCCCGCCTTCGCCGAGGCCGCCAGGATCGCCATGAGGCTCACGAGCGCGACACCGATGGTGAGCGCCGAGGCCGTCGACGCCATCCGGCGCGGCTTGCGCATGGAGTTCTCGCGGGTCAGGCGGCCGACGGCGCGGAAGGTGGCGCGGTCCCGCCACGACTCGCGCAGGTTGAAGGCGGCGCCGAGCACGAAGACGAGGAGCGCCAGAATCTGGCCGACGGGGCCCGCCCAGAAGAAGACCGCCATGACGATGCCGGCGCCCAGCGCAGGAATGAGCAGGGCGTACGAGACCTCCATGACCCCCCAGGCCCGATCGCGACCGACCAGCCGGGTGAATCCGCGCGCGAACAGCGGAGCCACCACCGACACCCCGATGAAGGTCACCGCGGCGCCGAGGCCCGTGAGGGCGAGGCCGCTGTCGCTCCCACCGAAGAGGCCGTACAGGAGCGTCCCGATCCCGAGCGCCAGCACGCCGACGCCGATGAGCACGCGATTGCGGAGTGACTTCGGGTTGGTCGTCTCCATGTCGCGCATGGCGGCCACCGGCGGGATCCGCGAGGCCCGGAACGCCGGGAGCGCGGCGAAGACCACCGTGAACCCGACGCCGACGGCCATGGCGACGATGATCGTCCTGAGCTGGATCGTGAGAGGACCGTCGGGGAACCCGAAGCCGAGGGCACCGAAGATCGCCTTGAGGCTCACGGCGAGGACGATCCCGACGACGATCCCGATGAGCGAGGCGATGATCGAGACCATGAGCGCCTCGAGCACGACCATCCGAGTCACCTGGCCGCCGGTGGCGCCCACGGCCCGCAGCATCGCGAGCTCGCGGGTTCGCTGGGTGACGATGATCCGGAAGGTGTTGAGGATGATGAACCCGCCGACGAAGACGGCGACCAGCGCGAAGGCGAGCAGCACGGTGTTGAAGAAGCCGACCCCCTCGCTGACCTGCTCCTGACCCTCCTCGATCTCGGTCTGGCCAGAGATCACCTCGGTGCCGTCGGGCAGGAACGACTCGATCGCCGCCTGCACCGCGGCCGGATCCGCCCCCTCGTCGAGGGTGAGCGAGATCGAGGTGAAACGGCCTTCCATCTCGAAGACCTCTTGGGCCGTGCGCAGCTCGAAGGCCGTGATCGTGGCGCCGAGCAGGTTGTCGGCGTCACCGAATCCCACGATCCCGACGAGCTCGAACGCTCCGCTTCCCCTCGGGAGGATCACCTCCACCCGATCGCCGACCACGAAGCCGTTGTCCTCGGCCGAGAACGCATCGATGACGATCTCGCCGGGCCCGGCCGGAGGCCGTCCCACACGCAGCTCGAGTGCCGAGACGTCCTCGGCGCCGTCGACCCACGAGAAACCGAGCGTCGGTGGTCCGTTGCCGCCAATGGGGTCGCCGTCCTTGGAGACCAGCTGGGCGGTGCTCTGGATGAGCGGCACCGCCTGGTCGACGCCGTCCACGGCCTCGACCTGGGGAAGCAGGTCCTCCGGAACGGTGCCGAGCTCGAAGGCGAAGTCGAACTCGGTGGCCGCGCGCACGACCAGATCGGTCTCGAGCTCCTGTTCGAAGAGCACGTTGAACGCGGCCTTCAGGCTGTCGGTGAACACGTAGGAGCCCGACACGAAGGCGACGCCGAGGACGATCGAGAGCCCGGTCAGCGCCAGCCGGGCCTTGTGGGCGAGAACGCCCTTCCACGAGAGACGCAGCATGTGTTGACCTCAGTCGGTCTGGCCGTCGAGCGACTTCATGCGCTCGAGGATGCGGTCCACCGTCGGCGACGCCATCTCGTCGACGCAGTTCCCGTCGGCGAGGAAGACGATGCGATCGGCGTGGGCGGCGGCGGCGGGATCATGGGTGACCATGACGATCGTCTGCCCGAACTCGTCGACCGCCCGCCGCATGAAGCCCAGCACCTCGGAGCTCGACCGGGAGTCGAGGTTCCCGGTCGGTTCGTCGGCGAAGACGATCTCGGGACGGGAAACGAGGGCTCGGGCCGCAGCGACCCGCTGCTGCTGGCCGCCGGAGAGCTCCGACGGCTTGTGCGTCAGCCGGTCGCCCAGGCCCATCGTGTCCACGACCTTCGTCATCCACTCGACGTCGGCACGCCGGCCGGCGATGTCGACGGGGAGGGTGATGTTCTCGGAGGCCGTGAGCGTCGGGATCAGGTTGAAGGCCTGGAACACGAAGCCCACCTTGTCGCGGCGCAGCAGCGTCAGCCTCTTCTCGTCGAGGTCTCCGAGCCGGACGTCTCCGATGAAGACGTCACCACTCGTCAGGGTGTCCAGCCCGGCGACGCAGTGCAGCAGGGTCGACTTCCCGGACCCCGAAGGCCCCATGATCGCCGTGAACCCGCCTCGGCCGAACTCGACGGTGATCCCGTCGAGCGCCCGTACCTCGGTGTCGCCCGAGCCGTAGATCTTGACTGCGTCGGCGACGCGAGCCGCCGGGCCCTCAGACATCGTCGCCGTCACCTTCCTCGTCATCGCCGGTGTCGACCGAGCGTCGCTCGACCCGGATGGTGCAGTTCGTCACAACGGCGGCGATGGCCCCGATGGCCGCCCACACGGGCAGCAGCACGGCGCCGATGACGCCGATGGTCACCGGGATCTCGACCAGCGTCCGGCCGTCGTCGTTGGCGATCACGATCTTGCGGACGTTGCCCTCGTGGACGAGCTCCTTGACCTTGGCGAGGACCTCCTCGCCCTTCACCTGGAACTCTTCGAAGCGGTCGTTGTTCTCAGACATCTCTGTCCCCTTTGGACTCGGCGCAGACGGCCGACCCGATTCTCAAGTCCACTCTTTTCCGACCCAGGAGGCAAGCCGGCGATCTGCGCATGTGGCATGTCGTCACGATGCCTCGGACCCGGCCTGGGCACATCCTTCCCGAGGGTGATTGCCGAATCCCCCCTGAGGAGGATCAGGCCGCCGCGCGGCGCCGACTTCGACGGCCGCCCGACCACTCGCGCGGGTCCCACCCGAACGACCGCACGGCGAGAGCGACGCCGACCAGACCCCACAGCGCCATCACGGCGAGATGACCCCATCGGAAGGCTGCGTCCGTCGTGAACGGACTGAACGCATCCTGGAACGCGCGCACGAAGTGCTTGAGCGGGAACAGGTTGCCGACCGTGTCCAGCCACGCCGGGGGATCCTCGATCGCGATGAAGACATCCGAGATGAAGGCCAGGGGAAGGATCGTGGCGTTGGCCACGGCGGGCGCACTGTCCCCGTTCGGGGCGAGACCGGCGACGGCCAGGCCGAGGGCGGCGAACGACGCGGAGCCGACCACGAACGTGAGTACGGCCGCCGGAAGCGTCGAAAGCGAGATCTTGACGTCGAAGACGAGTGCGCCGACCCCCATCATGATCACGACTCCGATCAGGGCGATCCACACCGCGGAGCCGACCCGGCCCGCCATGTACACCCACGGCGGGAGCGGGGTGCTGCGGAAGCGCTTGAGGATGCCCTGATCGCGGGCGATGGCGGTCCCCACGGCCAGGTTCGTGTACGTCGCCGAGGCGGCCGCGAACACGGCCAGGGATGGCGCGTAGAACTGCGAGATGCTGAACGTTCCCCGGTCGCCGAGGTCGATCCTCTCATCTGAGCCGAACAGCAGGCTGAAGAGCACGAGGAAGAAGAGCGGGAAGAACAGCGTGAAGAAGGCGGCCACCGGAGTGCGCCAGAAGATGATGTTCTGGTAGCGGACCTGGCTCCAGACGAGGGGCAGATCGGAGCGGACCTCAGCCATCGTCCTCACCGTCCGTGAGGGCGAGATACACGTCCTCCAGCGACGGGCGAAGGACCTCGAGGCTCACCAGTTCGATGCCTCGCTCCATCGCCCATCCGGTGAGCAGGTGCACGTCGGCGGTCGGCGAGGCCGTGGAGACCTCGAAGCGGTCCCCGGTGATGGGCTGGGCACCGAGGCCGGCCGGCAGGTTCTCGAAGCCCGTGCCATCCGGCAGGCCAAAACGCACGACCGACGCCGAGTCGGCCCGGCCGCCCAAGGTGTCGGGCGTGCCTTCGGCGACGATGCGGCCGTTGGCCATCACCGCGACCCGGTCGGCGAGATGCTGGGCCTCGTCCATGTAATGCGTCGTCAGCAGGATGGTCGTCCCGAGCGAACGCAGATTGTCGATCGTCGACCACGATCGCCGGCGAGCCGACGGATCGAAACCCGTCGTCGGCTCGTCGAGGAAGATGAGATCGGGGCGACCGATGATCCCGAGCGCCAGATCGAGACGCCGCTGCTGGCCCCCCGACAGGGTCTTGACCCGATCGTCGGCCTTCTCGGTGAGCTCCACGATCTCGAGCACCTCCCCGATCGAGCGAGGGTTCGGGTACATCGGAGCGAACAACGAGAGGGTCTCGCGGGGGGTCAGCTCCTTGTCCATCCCCGACGTCTGGAGCACGATCCCGAGGCGCTCCCTGAGCCAGCGCCCACCCGCCGCAGGATCGACCCCGAGGACGGTGACCGTGCCGGCGTCGCGCCGTCGGTGGCCCTCGAGGATCTCGATCGTCGTGGTCTTCCCGGCGCCGTTGGGCCCGAGGAGGGCGAAGACCTCACCCTCGTTCACGCGGAGCGAGACACCGTCGACCGCGGCGAGCGCGCCGTAGTGCTTGACGAGGCCCGTTACTTCGATCGCCGCCATCGGAGGGAGGTTAGGGCGGTGCCGATCAGCCGAGTCCGAAGGAGCCCACCACCGGGAGGTAGTGGGCCTCACCCCAGGTCATCGTGGCATCCGCCACCCCCGGCCCGTTCACGAACCGGAAGAACATCGTCTCCACAGACGGACGGAACACCCCCGGCGAATCCACCCCATCACCATCCCAATCCCCCGCCACGAACCGATCCCCCGGATCCCCGAAGAAGAACTCCAGATCCGCGATCCCCGACGTCAACGAGTTCCGCAGATACGCATACCCCGTGCTCTCCCGATACAGGCCAACCGAGTCCACCCCATCCCCGTCGAAGTCACCCACGAACGGGGCATCCCCCGGGTTCCCGAACACGAAATCGAACTCCGCCGCCCCCAGACCACCCCCATCGGCCCCCAACTCGTTCATCACGAACACCCGCGACTCCGACGGCCGATACACACTCACCGTGTCGAACCCATCCCCATCCCAATCCCCCACGATCGGGACATCCCCCGGATTCCCGAAGAAGAACGAGACATCCGCGATCCCCTGCGTATTGCTGTTGCGCAGATACACGAACCCCTCCGAGGACCGATACATCCCCGGCGTATCCACCCCATCACCATCCCAATCCCCCATGAACGGGATGTCCCCCGGGTTCCCGAAGAAGAACGACGACACCACCCCCTGCGAGTTCGACAAGAACCACCGCCCCTGAGACGGATCCACCAACCCCACCTCACGACCACCGCGAACCGGCGCACGCAGAAGATGGACCACCGAGTCGTCGGTGTCACCGTCACCGTTCAGGTCGCGCGCAGCCGCTGACTCCGAGACGTAGACAACGGCTGTCCTATCTCCGGTTCCCAT
>DATHYU010000087.1:0-8849 GCA_035458965.1 Acidimicrobiia bacterium
GCACCTTCCCTTCCTGGCCGACCCGAGCCCGGCCGCCGACGAGGCGAAGATCGAGGCCTCGAAGGAGCACCTGCAGGCGCTGGCGAAGGTTCACACCTGCGACTGGCAGGCGCTCGGCTTCGGGGAGATCCTCGACGTTCCCGACGGACCGACCGACTGTGCCACGAATCTGATCCGCCACTTCGAGCGGCGCATCGGCGAGATCCGGTTCGAGCCGAACGCGGCGCTCGCCGAGGGCCTGGCGTGGATGAAGGCGCTCGCACCGGCCGATTCGCCGGTCGTCGCGCTGTGCAAGGGGACGAACGGCCACGGAGAGGAGATCTGGAACGACGGCCGCCTCGTCGCCCTCAGCGACTGGGAGTTGGCGAGCCTCGGGGATCCCGCCAACGACTTCGCCCAGTGCCAGGAGATGATCCCCAAGATCGTCAGGGACGGGGAGCAGATCTGGGGCATGGACCAGGCGATCGCCTACTACGAGTCCCTGTCGGGCATCCCGGTCAGCAAGCAGCGGGTCTGGTACTACCGGCGGTTCTACGGTCTCCCGCAGTTCATGTTCACCCACAACGCCGCCGATCTCGTCGTGAACCGGGGCAACCGGCTCGTGCGGTTTGCCTGGACCGCGACCGAGATGCAGTACTGGGCCGCACTGGCGCTCGGCAACGCCGCCGGCTTTGCGCCGAGGAAGGCGGGCTGATGCGTCCCGGCCCCCACCACACCCTCGATGCGGTCGTCGCCACGTTCGAGGAGTACGTGATGCCCGAGGTGGCCGACGAGTACGTGCGCAGCCTGGGTCTGACCATCGGCCAGATGCTGCGCTCGGTGCGTGAGCGCATCCTCCACGAACCGGAGGCGCTCCACGAGGACAATGCCGACCTGCGGGATGTGCTCGTCGGGGTCCTCCCGGTGCTCGGCCCCGAGACGGCCGCCACCGTGCGCCGGGCCCTCGACGAATCGGTCATCCCCGACGGTGTGTTCCCGTCGCTCGAGCGCCTCATGGCCGAGGCGGACGCGTTGCGCGGTGCCCTCGTGGCCATGATCGAGGCGACCGCCGATCCGGAGCATCCGGCCCGCTCTGCCGGCCGCGACTACCTGCGCCGCCAGTTGGAGCGTCAGGAGCCCTGGCTGGTGGATGCGTGGACCGGGCCCCGTCGCTGAGAACGCGCCTAGGCCACCAGCCGCCGGGCGATCGAGATGAGCGACTCGAGCGGATCGATGAGATCGGCCGGCGTCTGGGGAATGCCCGACCTTTCGGCGCCGAAGAGGCCGTCGGCAGCCGAGAACCCCGCGATGGCGACCGCGTCGCGCAGGGCCGCCCGCCGGTCCCCGTCGAGCCAGGTCTCCAGACCGCTCTTTGCGGTGATCGCGACGACCGGCTCGATCGCAGGCTCGGCCGCCCACCGCCGCCAGCCATGCCACCGCGTCCACGGTTCGGCCCGAAAGCCCGCCGGCAGGCGTCTCGACCCCTCCGGGTCGAGGATGACGAGGAAGCGATTGCGGTATGAGCCGGGGATCACACCACCCGAGCGACCGGTGATCGACACCGCGAATCCGTCCCGCCGGCCGCGGAGCTGGAGCGGTCCGAACGCCTCGGGCTCCCGTACGTCGAGCTTCAGAAGGCTCGCGGTTCGGTAGAAGACGGCGTTGACGTGATCGAAACGGCCCATGGCGGGACCGTATCAGGCCTCGACGAGGCCGAGCGACACCGGGGCATGCTCGCTCGACACGACGCCGCCGCGCACCTCGATCGTCAGGGCGAACCCATCGACCGCAGCGGCACCGTCGACGTTGAACGGAGCGACCGACGGGGCCGATCCGAGGACCCCGGCCGAGATGACCCGGTCGTCCACGATCGCCCAGAGCTGATAGGTGGACTCCGACGACAGCGGCGGGAGGTCCTCGGAGACGAGGTATCCGACGCCGTCTCGGCCGAGCACGACCTCGGCGTTCACCTCGCCCGTCAGAGCGACGACGAGGGTGCCCTCTTCGCCCCGGGCGGCGTCGACGGCGGCCGTGAGCGGGTCGCTGCGGAGGTCGGAGAGCTCGGACCGCTGCAGGAAGAGCGCGATCCCGAGAACGGCGACGACGGCGACGGCGGCGGCGGACATCGCAGCGAGGACTCGGGACGGTCGGCGCAAGGGGACGATCTCGGCCGGCCTCGTCTCGTCCGCGATCCGCGCCCACAGTGCCGCAGGAGCCGGCTCGTCACCCGTGGCGAGGGCGGCAGCCGTCTCCAGGTACGCGTCGAAGGCTGCGGCGGCGTCGGGGTCGTCGACGAGCGCGCGTTCCACGGTGGCGGCCTCGTCGGCGTCGAGGGCGCCAAGGGCATACGCCGCGATCAGTTCGTCGAGTCGCTCGTCGCTCATGGCGACAACCCCTCCTGGAGGAGCGGGCCGCGCAGGCGTTGAAGGCCGGACCTGATTCGGCTCTTGACGGTGCCTTCCGCATCGCCGAGCCGGTCGGCGACGTCCCGGTAGGAGAGTCCGCCGAAGAAGGCCAATTCGATTGCCACGCGTTCGCGCTCCGGTATCGAGTCGAGTGCGGCACGCACCTTCTCGGAGCGGACCGCCTCCCACACCTCGTATTCGGGGCTGTCGGCGACGGCGGATGATCGTTCTGCGTCGCGTTCTTCACGGGCTCGCCGGGCCTCCTCGGCGCGGATCGCGTCGATGGCCCGGCCGTGCGTGTCTCGCAGGAGGAAGGTCCGCAGCGAGCCTCGATCGGCGTCGAATCGCTCGGGTGAGCGCCAGAGCCGGGTGAACACCTCCTGCGCGACGTCCTCGGCGAGGGTCGCGCTGCGCAGCCGGCCGCGCGCCAGGCCGAGCACCGCTGATCCGTGCTCGCGATAGGCGGCTTCCAGGGCGGCGTGGTCGCCGGCGGCGATGCGCTCGACGAGGTCGGCATCCGAGGACATGGGGGCGATCGGTACCACGACTCGGCGATTCTACGGGGTCACGAGCGCGCCGCCGCTGCCGACGCCCGGCCTCGATCGGTCACGCGAACGAGGCGGTAGCCCGTCTCGACGGCGCCGGCGTCCTTCAGTTCGGCGAGGGCCTCGTTGACGGACTGGCGGCTCGTCCCCAGGAGCGTGGCGATCGCTCCCTGGGACAGGCGGATCTCGCCTCTTTCGTCGGCCTCGTCGAGGAGGAGATCGGCGACCTGCTCGCGAACCGTCCGATGCATGAGCCGAAGGACCCGTCGCTGGGTGCGTTCGAGCTGGTCGAGGCCGGCGACCAGCCACCGGAGCGCGATGATCGGCCGCTCGACGAGGAGGGGGAGGAGCCTGTCGCGGTCGAGCCGCAGGGCCGTCACGGCGCCGACGGCCCTGGCCGACGAGAGGTACGGGTCCCCCTTGAACATCGCGATGTCCCCGAGGACCGCTCCCTCGCCGACGCGTGTGACGATCCTGGTTCGGTCTCCTCGATACAGCTCGACAGCGCCTCGGTGGATGACGTAGGCGGACGTCGATGCGGCGCCTTGGCGGAACAGGTGCGTCCCCGGGTATTTCTCGACGTACCGGCCGACGGACGCGAGCGCCGCGAGATCGTCCGGGCTCAGGAGCAGGTAGTCCGTCCGGCCGAAGCTCCTGGCGAGCCACGCGTGGTGCTGCATGTCGGCCGTGGAGGTCATGCCCCTGTCAACCGACGGCGAGTCGACCATGTTCCCGACGCGTGTGAGGGGCCCCGGAGGGCCCCTCGAGGTCGTGGTTCAGCGGTCCTACGCCGCTTCGTCGAGATGGGCGGCGTGCTCGCGGAGCTTGGCCAGGGCATCGTTGATGAGCTGGCGCACCCGCTCCGAGGTCACGCCCTCCTCGGCGGCGATCTCCGAAAGCGGCTTGGTGCGGCCGTCGATGAGGCCGAACCGCTCGCTCAGGATCTTCGCCTGACGCTCGGGCAGGATGCCCAGCGCGTCGCGAATCACCCGGCGCACCTCCTCGTCGGCGGCGGCGTCGAGCGGATCGACGGCGTCCTCGTCGAGGATGAAGTCACCGAGCACCGCACCGTCCTCGCCGATGGGTGTCTCGAGGGCGACCGAATCGGCCACCTCGAGGGCGTCCATAACCTGGTCGAGTGGAATCCCCGTCTCCTCGGCGATCTCCTCGGGATCGGGGCGTCGGCCGAGCTCGGCTTCGAGGCTCGAGGCGGTGCCGCGCACCGTGAGCAGCGTCTCGTGCAGGTGGACGGGGATCCGCACGGTGCGCGACTTCTGGGCGATGGCCCGGGTGATCGCCTGGCGGATCCACCACGTGGCGTACGTGGAGAACTTGAAGCCCTTGCGCCAGTCGAACTTCTCGACGGCGCGGATGAGCCCCAGGTTGCCCTCCTGGATCAGGTCGAGCATGTCGAGACCGGACTTCTGATACCGGCGGGCGTTGGACACGACGAGGCGCAGGTTGGCCTCGATGAAGCGGTCCTTGGCGCGGTCGCCGGCCCGGACGGCGCGCTCGAGGCGCACCTTCTCGGCGCGCGGAAGCCTCTGTTCGGACTCGAGCCGGGAGCGCGCTTCGAGGCCGGCTTCGATCGCCTGGGCCAGCGCCACCTCGTCGTCGGCGGTCAGCAGGTCGTGCTGGCCGATCTCATTGAGGTACTGGCCGAGCATGTCGGCGGTGAGCCGGCCACGCTCATCGAGCGCGGCAGCGGTCTGGCGCGGTCGCTTCGTCGTCAGTTCGATGCTCCTTTATCGTCCAGGATTGGGAACGTTTGTTCGCCCCGATTTGTTCCCGGTGAGTGGTCCTTCGCGGAGAAGAGACCATAACTCCTACACACGTAGTGTTATTCCCTTGTCGAACGTGGTCAAACTGGGAGAAGGTCCCGATTTCACCCACGTCCGCCGGCGAGCAGCCGGGCGGCGGGCGATCGCCGGAGCGCGATCATCGCCGCGATGCCGGCCATCGGACCCAGCGCCAGCACCGGGAAGGCCCAGCGCCATCCCCATATGTCGGCAAGAACCGGTATTCCTTGAATCGTGACGAGGGTCAAGAGGAACCCGAGGGCGGTCTGGAGGGTCAGCGCAGTGCCCCGTTCGGTCGGGGAGGCCGTCTCGGTGACCATCGTCGAGAACTGGGCGGAATCCGCCACCACCGCGAAGCCCCAGACGGCGAAGACGGTGACGGTCACCGCCGGATGCGCTCCGAAGACGAGCGGGCTCACCAGGGCGATCGAGCCGGAGATCGCCATGGCGCCGCCCGCCGAGAGCGTCCGTCCCGCCCGGTCGGCGAAGACCCCCGCAGCCCAGGCCCCCATGCCCCCGATGGCGATGACGGCGAAGGTGGCCGCAGGCACCCACCCGTCGTCGTGGCCGCCGCGTTCCGCCGACGCCGCGAGGAAGGCGGCGGTCCACGCCCACATCGCGTAGAGCTCCCACATGTGGCCGAGATAGCCGTAGGTGGACAGCCGGACGCCGCGGTTGCGGACGATCGACGACACGTGGGAGAAGGAGAACCGTGTGGGCGCGGCCTCGAAGGGACCGTCGTGGACGCCGAAGCCCATGATGGCCGCACCCGCGAGAGCGAGCGCCGAGGCGCCGAGCACCACCCCCTGCCACTCGAAGCCCAGGCCCTTGATGAGGTGCGGCCCGGCGCTGCCCACCGTCAGGGCGCCAACGAGCACCCCCAACGCCATCCCGCGGCCGCGATGGAACCACCCGGACATGACCTTGAGGCCGCTCGGGTACACGCCCGCCAGTGCGGCGCCGGTCAGGAACCGAAGGGCGATCGCTGCGGCATAGGAACCGGAGTCGAGCGCCGCGATGGTCGAGTTGGCAGCGACACCGATGAGTGTCGCGATGACGAAGATCCGTCGGCTCGGAAAGCGATCGGGCACTCCGGCCATGGCGAGCCCCAGGGCGCCCGCGACGAACCCGAGTTGCACGGCGAGGGTCAGCCCGCTCGTTTGCGCGGACGAGAGCCGCCACAGGTCCTCGAGTTGCGGCGCAACGGCGGTCGCCGAGAACCACAGGGTCAGGACGAGGAGTTGGGATCCGGCGATGGCGACCAGGGCGCGGGTCGCTCCCGATGCACGATCGGCGGGGCTCGATGGGATGTCTGGGGTCGGGTCGCTCACGCTCGCAGGCTGACACGATCGGGCTGCTGATGCGAGTGCGACACATCGGCTCCCTCGAGCGCGTCGGCCGACGATCGAACCGTCGTGCGGTCGATCGCCGGACCGTGCCGCGGCCCACCGATCGCTGGTGCTCCAGACACGCCACCACGGCCAGGTCGCCTTCGGTCCGGACGACGTGAGGGCCGGTCACCCAAATCCCCGCCACTCGGGCATCGCGAAGTGTCCCGGCTGCGTTCACGGCATCTGCTCGATCTGGAGGTGGCCCTGAGGGGTCCACCATCGTGAAGAACGGTTACATCGACCGGGTAAACCGGTCGAAGGCATTCTCCGCGACCGCTCCCCGAAACCATGCGCCAAAGCACGCGTGAAGCGACTCGATCCTCTCAAAACATCGGTCGATCATCGGGGTCCCAATCCCGGGCTCCCCGGTCTAGAGTATGCAGGTAACGGGGAGCACTCGGGAGGTTGTTTTTCATGGCGATGTCGGATGCGCACAAGGCTGCGCTCGCTCAGGGACGTCGTGAGTCCAGAGCGATAAAGGGATATCTCACGGCCATCGCGGGACGCAAGCCGGGCCGACCGCCGTCGCCCGAGCGACTGAGGCAAAAGATCGACGACCTGGGCGTACGGATCAACGGCGAAAACGATCCCCTCAAGACGCTCGAATTGCGTCAATCGAGGATCGATGCCGAGGCACAACTCGAGCACCTCGAGGCCCACGACGACATCGAAGCGTTGGAGGCATCGTTTGTCGAATTTGCAGCTTCGTACTCCGATCGCAAGGGCATTTCCTACGCCGCATGGCGCGAGCAAGGCGTCGCAGCAGCCGTGTTGAAGCAGGCCGGAATCGGCCGGGGATCCTGAACCGAATCCAGCGAGTATGTCCGACGTGGAGTAGGGCGGGAATGCGATCAGGGGCCCGATGACGGCCCCTGATTCGCGCCGGCGTCGCGCGTCGGCCACCGAACGTCCCGATACGATGAGACCCAGGGCCCGTAGCTCAGTTGGTCAGAGCAGGGGACTCATAATCCCTTGGTCGCAGGTTCGAGTCCTGCCGGGCCCACACTGCTGATGGCTCTTCGCCTGGCGGCTCATCGCGGTGCCGATGGGGACCCCAGCCCCATCGGCTGTGGGCCCGCGTCTGTCGAGGTTTGAAAGCCGTCCTATCAGGCCCACCAACGTTTCGAAACTCAAACCCCGGCACGGGTGAACGCCGGCTCCGACCAGATCACCCTCCGCGGCTTCTGACCGGTCCTCGGCGACTTCTCGCCACTCTCGGTCGATGATCTCGGCCCGTTCTCGGGCGGCGGTGGTCTTCGGGTGGGCCCCGCTGTGACGAGTAGGCCAACATGCGTGCGCCGCGAGGTGTGGAGGTCACACGGCTGACCCACGAGCGCTGGTCAAGCGGGGGTCCGGGCCTTGTTCGCCGCTGGTGATGGCGGTGGCGGCCCACAGTGAAGGTCGCAGAGCGAGGCGCGGCGGCGGATGGACAAGAGGGAAATCGACGCCAGCGTGACAAGCTGATAGCCCTGGAGTGCGATGAATACAGGGTCGCCGGAGGCGATGGCGTAGGTGAGGAGCAGGATCGCCGCGGTGCTCCACACGAGGTAGGCCCCCAAGCTGACTCCACCTGCACAGCGCGCTCGCAGCAGATGAGCTACTTGCGGCACATATGCCGCCATGACGAGACCGGTTCCCATGAAGCCGAGCCATTCAATAGCCATGCTCAGCGCCCTGAGTTCGGGTGCATGGATGAGGCGTGATGCCGGTGCCGTGGCGGGCTTCCAAGCGTCGAGGCGCCCGCAACGTTGTCGAGGTGGCTTTCAGCACCGGCATCCTGCCTGTTGAGTGCTTCACCCATGGGAAACGCCCGGTTGGGGTTGTCTAGGGGCTTCCGACTAGGTCCTCGATCGCCGAGATCGGCCGTGTTTCCTCCACGGTGGGGGTTGTTTCAACGTCGGTGGGCTGATCGCCGTCTCCATCTATGAGCTGCGCCTGGGTCCGCATGCGCTTTGGGATGAGAGTGAAGACGGCCGCTAGTGCGGCGAGAACAACACCGGCGGCGGTGATGAATCCGATGCTGATTGCGTCGACGAACGTGGTGTCGGCGGCCTGGATAAGGGCGGCGGCTGTGTCATCCGGCAGGTTCGCAGCGATCGCTTCGACCGCGACCACGCTGTTGCCCACAGCCTCTGCCACATCCGGGGATACCAGTCCGTCGATTGCAGTTGTCACGTCGGCGCGGTAGAGATTGGTGACGACGGCGCCCACAGTGGCCACGCCCAGGGCACTGCCCAGGTTGCGGCTCAGGTCATTCATGGCGGAACCGATGCCGGCGTCATTGACCGGTACGGACGCCATGATCGTGTCGGTCAGAGCAGGCATGCCGAGCCCTGCACCAAGACCAAAGACGGTGATGCCAATCGCCGCGACCCAGTAGGGAGTGTCGATTGCGATCAGGGCGAAGAGTCCCATGGCTGTCATGACTATCAGGGTGCCGGCGGCTACCACCACTCTGGGTCCCAGCTTCTTGACTGCGCCGCCCGCCAGCCACGCTCCGACGACCATGCCGAAGGCGGATGGGGTCAGTGCGAGGCCGGTGGCAAAAGCGCTTCGATCCTGAACGATCTGGAAGAACTGCGTGAGGAAGAAGAAGATCGCGATCATCCCCATGAACGTGAGCAGTTGGACCAGGAACGCTCCGGTGAAATCCTTTTGCTTGAAGTACCGGAACGGGAGCATCGGGTAGGGGCGGCGCATCTCGACTGCGGCGAAGGCTCCGAGAAGCAC
>DATHYU010000088.1:0-2438 GCA_035458965.1 Acidimicrobiia bacterium
CGGCGTTCACCGCGGCCGCCGCACAGGTGTCGGTGGCCGCCTCCACCGACGATGCCCGGCCGATCCTCACCGGTGTCTACTTCGAGAGCGAGGCCGGGAAGCTGCGGATGGCGACCACCGACTCGTATCGACTCGCGGTGCGCGACCTTCCCGCGGTGGATGCCCACATGGTTGGTCTGGTGCCCGTGAGAGCCCTCAAGGAGCTCTCCCGGACCATCGGCGCCCCGTCGCTCAAGGTGGCCCTCGGAGACCGGGAGGCGGCGTTCTCGTCGGAGCGGGGGACGGTGACGGCACGCCTCATCGAAGGAGCCTTTCCCAACTACCGACAGCTGATCCCGGCTTCCTACCCGAACCGGGTCGTCGTCGGGCGCGACGCGCTCCTCGAAGCGATCGACCGGGCGTCCCTGGTCGCCGAGGACCACATCCCGATCAGGATGACCCTGCAGAAGGGGGGCATCGAGCTCAGCGTCACCCGACAGGACGTCGGGGGGGAGACCGAGCACGTGGAGGCGGAGTACTCCGGCGAAGAGATGACCATCGCCTTCAACAGCCGGTACCTCAACGATGGCGTGGGGGCCATCGACACCGAGAGCGTGGTCCTCGACGTGATGGATCCGCTCAAGCCGGGAGTTCTCCGCGGGGAGGGCAGTGACGACTACCTCTACCTGTTGATGCCCGTCCGGCTCTGAGGCCCCGTGCAACTCGTCTGGCTCGAGGTCAGGGACTTCCGCTCCTATGAGGCCCTCGAGTTTCGACCGGCACCCGGGGTGAACGTCCTGGTGGGGGACAACGGCTCGGGGAAGACATCGATCCTGGAGGCCATCGGCTACCTGGCGACGCTGGCGTCGTTCCGGCGATCGCCGGATGCCGCGCTCGTTCGCCGTGGCGCCGAGTCGTCCATCGCTCGAGGAGAGTTCTCCTCGAGCGCCAGTGGAGCGACCGTCGAGATCGAGACCCCGGCGGCGGGCCGTCGCCGGGTCCTCCTCAACGGCAAGGGAGGGCGAAGCCGTGCCGACATCGCGGCGGTGGTCGCCCTGGTGGCGTTCCTGCCCGACGACCTTGATCTGGTGAAGCGGGGTCCCTCGTATCGGCGGGAGTACCTCGACGACATCGCCGCGCAGACCTGGCCGGTGGCGGCGACCGAGCAGGCGGAGTACGACCGGGTGATTCGGCAGCGCAATGCCCTGCTGCGACGCGACGGAAGACATGCCGACCCGGCGACGCTCGACGTTCTCGACGAACGCGTCGGCCGGCTCGGTGCCGCGGTGCTGGCACGTCGGCTCGCCGCAGCCGGGCTCCTCGCCCCGGTGGTGAGCGAGCTCTACGCCGATCTGGGTGATCACGCCGAGCCGGTCGGCTGGAGCTACCTCTCGGCAGGCCTGGGGGCTCTCGACGGCGCTCCCTCTGCAGACGAGCTGGCCGGCCCGCTTCTGGAGGCGGTGGGAGCGGCGCGACGCTCCGATCTCGAGCGGCGAACCACGACGGTCGGGCCCCACCGCGACGACCTCGAGATCTCCATCGGCGGCCGGGACGCCCGGACGCGCGCCAGTCAGGGGGAGCAGCGGTCGATCGCCCTCGGGCTGCGCCTCGCCGCCTTCTCGGTGCTCACCGAGCGCCGCGGAGCCACTCCGGTGCTGCTGCTCGACGACGTCTTCTCCGAACTCGACGCCGAGCGGGGCAGGAGGTTGGTGGAGCGACTTCCCGATGGACAGGTGTTCGTGACCTCGGCGCGAGCCGAGGAGGTGCCGCTGGTGGGGCGACGCTGGGGAGTGGCCGGGGGGCGGGTGACCGGGTGACCGACGAACGGCGCGACCTCACTCCCGTCGGCGACGGCCTCGAGAGGATGTTGCGTGCCCTCGGCATGCCCGAGGCGATCGACGTCACCACGCTGGTGGATCGATGGGACGAGGTGGCCGGTGAACCCTTCGCGTCGCTGTCTCGACCGGCTTCGTTCGGGCGGGGCGAGTTGACCCTCGAGGTGGCCGACGGGGCGGTGGCCTCCCTGCTCAAGTACCGCGTCGGCGACCTGGTGGACCGCCTGGCGAGGCGGTTCGGCGAGGGCAGGGTGACCTCGGTCCGAATACGGGTCGGGAGAGGCAAAAAGGCCCTCTGACCAGGGGTTTTGCACCACGGATGGACTCGGGATTGTCACCCCGCAGGGCTATACTTACACCCGTGTCGGCGACTTCCCGGGCCACCGGTCTGGATCTCCGACCGAACCGCCGGCACCGTCCCAGGATCGCGGGAGCGTGTCCGGCCTGTGCGCTGCCGAGGCGCCCGACGTAGATCGCGAGCGAAGGAGACCCGTGCCGGCGAAGAGCACTGCGAAGACGGCGAAGGCCCCGTCGTCGGTCAAGCCGTCGTCGGTCAAGCCGTCGGCCAAGAAGCCCGCGGCCAAGCCTTCGGCAAAGCCCGCGGCCAAGAAGCCCGCGGCCAAG
>DATHYU010000089.1:0-4981 GCA_035458965.1 Acidimicrobiia bacterium
CCTACGCCGTCTACTTCCCGCCGACGAACCCCGAGGTGCGGGGCCCCGAGGACACGGCGCCGCCGCTCATCGTCGAGATCCACGGTGGCCCGACGAGCCAGTCCCGGCCGAGCCTCATCCCGGAGTACCTCTACTGGACGAGCCGAGGGTTCGCCATCCTCGACGTCAACTACGGCGGCTCGACCGGGTACGGAACGGCGTATCGCCGCCGGCTCAACGGCCGGTGGGGCGTGGTCGACGTGCGCGACTGCGCCCTCGCCGCCGCGGCCGCCGCCGAGCGCGGCCTCGCAGACCCGACCCGGCTCGTGATCCGAGGTGGCAGTGCCGGAGGGTTCACGGCTCTGGCCGCCGTGGCGTATCGCGACGAGTTCGCCGCTGCGGTCTCGTACTTCGGCGTCGCCGACCTCAGCCTGCTCGCCGAGCACACCCACAAGTTCGAGAGCCACTATCTCGATTCCCTGGTCGGCCGGTACCCCGAGGACCGCGCGGTCTACGACGCCCGCTCGCCGATCCACCACCTCGACGGGATCGACGTCCCGGTGCTGCTCTTCCAGGGGCTCGAGGACCTGGTCGTCCCCCCGGAGCAGGCACGGGTCATGTTCGACGGTCTCCGCGGCCGCGGCGTGCCGGTCGGCCTCATCGAGTACGAGGGCGAGGGCCACGGCTTCCGTCGGGCCGACAACCAGGTCCGGACGATCGAGGCGGAACTGTGGTTCTACGGGCGCGTGCTCGGGTTCGAGCCGGCAGACGAGATCGAGTCGGTCGACGGGTTCGAGTAGCGCGCGGCGGACCGGGTCCTCGGAACCGCGCGGGCAGTTCGGTCCATCCTTCCCGGGTGCCGCCGTGATCGCGCCCGCACGCCAGGGCGAGGTCGGCCGGGTGGGGCCACCACCATCGATCCGATGCCCGAGGTGATGGGCATCTCTTCACGCAGGTGAGATGCGCGAGGTCAGGCCCCGATCTCGTAGAACCCGAAGCTCCCGCCGCCGACGACCTTCTGGCGCTCGACGGACAATCCGAGACGGGACGCAAGGGCGGGCACGCCGCCGGAGCGAAGAAAGCCGAGGTACCGGCCGAAGTGACGCGGACCGGCGATCAGTTCGGCGGCGGTCACCGGCACCCGGCGCATCCACCCCTTGGGGAACGCCAGCCCCCCGGAGTGGTGATCGATGATGAGGACGGCGCCGCCGGGGGCGACGACCCGGGCCATCTCGGTGACCACCGCGTCGCGGTCCGCCTCGGCGATCTCGTGGATCATCATCATCGCGACGGCCAGGTCGAAGGATCCTGCGTCGAAGGGCATCGATCGGGCGTCGCCCTCGACCCAGGTCGCCCGGTCGCCGTGATTCGCACGCGCCTGCTCCAGCATCGAGGGCGACCCGTCGATGCCCGTCACCTTTGCGCCTCCCTCGAGGTACGGACCGGTCATCGCCCCCGTCCCGCACCCCACGTCGAGCACCCGCGGGTAACGGTCCGGCGGGCACCGGTCGACGGCGATCCGAACGAGCGGCTCGTTGAACTTCGCCAGCCGGTCGTACCGCGGTGCCAGCCATCGATAGGGGTCGCGTCCCACGACCCCCATGGTCGCAGATCCGGTCCTAGTGAGACGCCCCGGCCTTCTCGTGGTCGAAGAGGTGGGCGTTGTGCACGAACCTGCGCACCGAGAAGGGCTTTGCCGCCTCGTCGTGACTCGGCGGGAAGACGATCGCCGTGGCGATCGCGCCGACGAGACAGGCCACACCGCAGATCGAGAACGCCAGCGGGAAGTTGCCCAGGTCGCCGAGCCACCCACCGAGGATCGGGAAGGCGATCCCCCCGGCGCCGTAGGACAGGAACACCCAGGGGTAGTTCCGCCCGACGGCCTGGTTCCCGAACTCGTCGGCGGTCAGAGCCGGGAAGAGGGCGAAGTTGCCGCCGAAGTTGAAGCCGATGAGGGCTGCGCCCAGGTAGAGGAGCCACTCGCTGCCCGCCATCGGGATGAAGAGGAACAGCAGGATCCCCTGGGCTCCCGCCATGACGACCACCGAGTTCTTGCGCCCGAGCCGGTCGCTCATCGCACCCCAGGCGAGGCGTCCGATCCCGTTGGCGAGCGAGAAGAAGACCGCCATCGCGGTGCCGGCGATGGCATCGGCGCGCACCTCGGTCAGTCCACCGTCCACGAGCGCCTCGACGGGGTACAGCTTCATGAGCCCGATCGCCATGAGGCCCGCCCCGGCGGACACGGCGAACGTCAGCGAGATGAGATGGAACTGGGGCGTGCGCAGCATCTCTCGAGGCTCGAAGTCCTCACCGCCCTCGCCCTCCTTGTCGGGGGGCGTGAACCCCGCCGGCAGCCAGCCGTCGGGCGGCATGACCATCCACCGGCTCCCGAGCAGCACGAAGACGGCGAACACGGCGCCGTAGACCATGAACGTGCCGTCGATGCCGAGGTTGTCGATGAGCTTCCCCCACGACCCGGCGAGCTTGACCCACCCGAGGGCACCGAAGCCGAAGCCGGCCACCGCCACCCCGGTGATCATCCCCTTGCGATCGGGGAACCACCGCATCCCCACCGCGATGGGCACGACGTAGGCGAGGCCGATGCCGGCGCCGCCGATGAGCCCCACGCCGAGGAGGACGAGCCAGAAGTTGGTGCCGGAGCCGAGCCCGGCGACGACGTACCCGGCCCCCAGGGCGAGACCGCCGGCGACGGCGAGCCGCCTGGGGCCCCAGGTCGCGAGCCGTCTGCCCGCCATCACCATGACGAGTGCGAAGGTCGCCAGGCCGACCGAGAAGACGATCTGGGTCTCGAGCTTGCTCCACCCGGCGTCGTCCTTGAGCGTCGGCGTGAACACCGACCAGGCGTAGATGGCGCCGAGGCAGAGTTGGATGAGGATCGCGCCCACGACGACCAGGCGTCGATTCGGCATGCGAGACTCCTTGTGAAATCTTTCACAAAGACCATATCAAGGGGTTTCGGGGGTCGCGCAGGGCCGAACGGCGGGTTCTGGGGTCGGTGGACGAACGAGGCGAAGCCGTCCGCCGGGAGTCCCCGAAGAGACACGGCGCGCCGAGGTCGAGGACGGGGCCGCCCCATGTCGTCGCCCCGGGAACCGGACGTAGTGTTCAGGGATCAGAGGCACGAGGTCGCATGCTCTGGGTCATCGCAACGTGGGGTTTCGCCGCCGTGTTCCTCGTCCAGGCGGCGCGAACGCCCTGGCGTCCCGAACAGGCCGGCGATGCGGAGAACGGGTCCTACCTCTACCGCGACGGCGAGTACCACCGCTATCGCCGCATTCGACCCTGGGGACGGGCCAGGTTCCTCCTGCTCGCTGCTGCCAACGCGTTCGTGGGCTGGCTCCTCCTGCGTGGCATCACCTGACGGGGCGGCGACCCACCCGTCGGCGTCGACGATCTCCGCGCGCAGGAAAGGTGTTGACTGAGAACGTCACGTTCCGACGCCTTCGTGCGTCTTCCGAGCGCCAACGATCGGAGGGACGGTGACGGACGCAGTGCGGCGCACGGGACCAGACGAGTGGCGGGTGGTCGACGAGCTCTACCCCTCGCTGCGTCGGTTCGCCGCCGTGACCGCCCCGTTCGACCTGGATCCCGACGATCTACTGCAAGAGGCGCTGGTGAAGGTGCTCGGCCGACGGGCACTGTCCGATCTGGATCACCCTGCGGCGTACCTGCAGCGCACGATGATCAACCTCGCGGCCTCCCGCTCCTTGCGACGTCCGCGGCGCCCGGCGAGGTCTGGGATGTCGATGCCGAGTACCCGGACGCAGCAGGTCGGATGGCGAGGATCAGCGCGCTCCTTCTCGACGGCTCAAGGATCGTCGCGGTGGGCACCGACTGCGACCGAACCGGCGCCGACTGCCATCCCGTCACCTGGCTGGGCACCTGGAACGGCTGAGGCCTACCCGTCGGCGAGCCTCGCCGCCTCGTCGTCGAGGGTGAGTGCGTCGACGAACTCGTCGAGGTCGCCCTCGAGGATCTGGGGGAGCCGCTTGATCGTCATGCCGATGCGGTGGTCGGTGACCCGGTTCTCCGTGTAGTTGTACGTCCGGATCTTCTCGGCCCGCTCCCCCGTGCCGACCTGGGCCTTGCGGCTCGCCGCCAGCTCGGCCATCTGCCGGTCGAGCTGGATCTTGAGGAGCCGGGCGCGCAGCACGCGCAGCGCCTTGATCTTGTTCTGCAGCTGGGACTTCTCGTCCTGGCAGGTCACCACCATGCCGGTCGGTTTGTGGGTGATGCGGACCGCCGAGTCGGTGGTGTTGACGGACTGGCCACCTGGTCCGGTCGACCGGAAGACGTCGATCTCGAGATCGTTCTCGTCGACGTGGACGTCCACGTCCTCGGCCTCGGGAAGGACCGCCACCGTGGCGATGGACGTGTGCACCCGGCCCTGGGACTCGGTCTTCGGCACCCGCTGGACCCGGTGCGGTCCGGCCTCGAACTTCAGCCGTGAGTACGCGCCCCTGCCCTTGACGGCGACGGTGACCTCCTTGAACCCCCCTGCCTCCGAGGGTGAGGACGAGATCGGCTCCGTCTTCCATCCATGCGTCTCGGCATACCGCTCGTACATCCGGAGCAGGTCGCCCGCCCAGATCGCCGCCTCGTCGCCTCCGACAGCGGAACGGATCTCGATGATCACGTCTTTCTCATCGTTGGGATCCTTGGGAACCAGCATGACCCGGAGCCTCTGCTCGAGGCGCTCGGCCTCGGCCTCGCGATCGGCGGCCATCGCGCGCAGCTCCTCGGCCATGTCGGCGTCCTCGGCGGCCAGCTCCCGAGCCTCCTGGGCATCGGCGCTCGCCTCGCGGTGGCGGTGGAACGCCTCGACGATCGGCTTCAGCTCGGCGTGGCGCTTGGCGACCTCCGTGTACCGGTCGGAGTCCCCGAGCACGTCGGGATCGGCCATCGAACGCAGGGTCTCCTCGTAGGCCTCCTCGACGTCGTGGAGGCGCTCGACGAGGACGGAGTCCATCAGCTCGACTCC
>DATHYU010000090.1:0-3963 GCA_035458965.1 Acidimicrobiia bacterium
CGGCGCCCCCCGCCGGCGCAGACGTGGCCGCCGGCGCAGACGTGGCCGCCGGCGCAGACGTGGCCGCCGGCGCAGACGTGGCCGCCGGCGCAGACGTGGTCGCCGCGTCGTCGTCACCGCATCCGGCCGCGAGCAGGCACACGGCGATGACCGCCACGGCCATCCTTCTCATGGGAACCCCCTCCGCTGCAGACGCCAAGGATGCCAGATCCCCTACCCGCCCGCCGCGAGTGCCCGAAAGAAACCGCGGATCTCGTCGACGAGGATCTCCGGCTGCTCCATGGGCGAAAAGTGCCCGCCGCGCGGATGGACCGACCACCGGCGCAGATCGCTCTGCTCCTCGTAGAGGCGGCGGGGAAGGAACACGAGGTCTCGTTGGAACAGGGTGACCCCCGTCGGGGCCTCCAGCCGCGGGGTGCGCTCGTGGGCCAGCGGCCACGGCTTCGAGAACTGCTCGTGGTAGATCCGCAGCGAGGACGTGATCGCCCCGGTGCACCAGTAGAGCGCCGCCGTGGTGCACAGGTGCTCGCGATCGAAGACCGACTCGACGTCGCCGTCGCAGTCGCTCCAGTTCCGTCGACGCTCCCACAGCCACGCGGCCGTCCCGACCGGGGAGTCGGCGAGGCCGTAGGCCAGGGTCTGCGGATCGAGGGTGTGCACGGTCCGATGGCTCGTGATCAGCGGGTCGGCCTCACGCATCCGCTCTCGCATCCACGCCTCGTCGTCCGCCCAGGCATCGGGCCCGAGGCCCCGCCGGTCGACGCCGGGGATCCACGGCAGCGTCTGGTGGGCGCCGATCAGGTGCTCGGCGTGGGCATGCGCCAGCTGTGACGTGACGAGCGAGCCCCAATCGCCGCCGTGGGCGGCGAAGCGATCGATCCCGAACCCGTCGGCCATGACCCGCACCCACAGCCGGGCCACCGCGGGCACGTCGATGCCGGCGACGCTCAGGGGGGTCGAGAAGCCGAACCCCGGCAGCGACGGGACGTAGACATCGAACGAATCGGCGGGGTCCCCGCCGTGGGCGCCCGGGTCGGCGAGGGGCCCGACCACCTTCCGGAAGTCCCAGAACGTCCAGGGCCAGCCGTGGGTGAGCACGAGCGGCGTCGGGTCGGGGCCGGCGCCCCTGACGTGCATGACGTGGATCGGCACGCCGTCGACGTCGATGCGGACGTGCTCGAAGCGGTTCATGGCGGCGGCCGCGGCGCCCCAGTCCCACTCCTCCGCCCAGTAGCGCACCATGTCCTGCATCCAGGCGCGCGGAACGCCGAATCTCCAATCGTCGTCTCCGACGAGCCGGGGCCAGCGCACCGCCCGGAGTCGGGACCGGAGCTCGTCGAGGTCCGCCTCGGGAAGGTCGACGTCGAACCGTTCGATCATGCCGGGATGTAGGGACCGTCGGCGCTGAAGACCCGCTCGCCGTCGATGTACGTCTCGAGCGGCTTCGTCCGCGCATCCCAGGGATCGCCGCTCCACACCGCGAAGTCGGCGTCCTTTGCCGGCTCCAGGCTCCCGACCCGGTCGGCGACGCCCAGGATCCGGGCGGGATTGATGGTGACGGTCTCGAGGGCCCGGTCGGCGGGCAGACCCTCGCGAATGGCGAACACCACGTTGTCGCGCAGCGTGTTGACCGGGTTGAACGGCGCATCGGTCATGATGGCCACCGTCGCTCCGGCGGCGACCAACAGACCCGGCGTCGCCGGTGTCTGCCGGTTCAGCTCCCGCTTCGCACGGTCGCCGAAGAGCGGTCCCACGGCCACCGGGATGCCCCGAGCCACGATCTCCTCCGCGATGCGGTAGGCCTCCGTGGCGTGGTCGATGACGAGGTCGTACCCGAACTCCTCGGCGAGGCGGATCGCGGTCCGGATGTCGTCCATGCGATGGGCATGGTTCCGGACGGGGATCTCCCGGTTCAGCACCTTCAGGAGCACCTCCTTGCCGAGGTCGCGCATGGGCTCGCGGACCGGAGCACGCTCCGGCTCGGGCTTGCGCTCCTGCTCGGCGAGCCGATCCTGGAAGTGCTCTCGATCCCGGGCGTATTCGAGGGCCTCCACGAACGCCTTCCGGGCCACGTACGCAGCGCCCATGCGCGTGTTCGGAGCGCGCTTGTAGTGCTCGCCGACCCGCTTGGGGTTCTCGCCGAGCGCCATCTTCAGGCCGGCGGGCTCGCGGATCACCATCTCGTCGGCGACGAGGCCGGCGGCCTTCACCACCGTCACCTGGCCCCCGATCGGGTTCGCCGAGCCATGCGTGATGCCGAGGGTCGTCACTCCGCCTCGGCGGGCATCCTCGAACCCGACGTCCTCGGGATAGATCGAATCGAGCGTCCGCACATACGCGGTGACGGCCTCGGACACCTCGTTGCCGTCGTAGTCGTCGCGGGCGCCCTCACCCCAGATCCCCGTGTGGGCATGGCAATCGACGAGCCCCGGGAGGATGAACCGCCCCGAGCAGTCGACGACCTCGGCGTCGTCGGGGGCGGGATCGGTCCCCACCGAGACGATGCTCGAACCATCGACGAGGAGCACGCCCCGTTCGATGGGAGGTCCGGCGGCGGTCCAGATCGTGGCGTTCGTGAAGGCGCGCATCCACCGGACGCTAGTGGTCCGGCTCCCCCCTCGGCGGCGCGGCGGTCACCGGCGCCGTGGGCGAACGCTCAGCGGCCCGCCGCCTCCCGCTCCCGCTCCTCCGCCAGGAATCGCTCGTACGTGGTCGCCTGCATGCGGCGCTCGGAGAGCAGGTAGGCGAGCACGTGGAAGGCGAGGGCCAGGCCCCAGGGAATCGTCGTCCAGAAGGCGAACTCGAGCCCGCCGCCGGCGGCGAGGTCGACGGTCCACAGGAACGCGTTGACGACGACGTAGGTCCCGATGTGCCACATCAGGCTCGAGAAGTCCCTCATCCGCCTGCGGGCGCGCTCCTCGGGCGTGGTGGGCGCCGCCATGACCGTCCTCCTGGGTCGGGGCGTCCAGCGTGCCACCCCGCCGATCGGGCGTGCCAGGGTCCTCGGGCCCTCCCGCCGGGCGATCAGTCGTGGCGAGCCGCGCCGAGGCCTTCGACGACCCGATCCGGCGTCAACGGCAGCGAGTGGAACCAGACGCCCGTTGCGTCGTGGAGCGCCGCCACGAGAGCCGGGGCGTACGGGATGTACGGCATCTCGGCCATGCCGCGCGCCCCGTGGGGACCGAGCGGGCTCGGGTGCTCGACGATCACCGTCTCGATCCGAGCCGGCCCGTCGCCGATGCCCGGGATCAGATACTGGCTCAGCCGCGGGTTGACGAGCCTGCCGTCCTCGATCTGGAGATGCTCGGTGACCGCGTAGCCGTGGGCCTGCACGATGGCCCCTTCGTTCTGGGCCTCGATGAGCTGCGGATTGAATGCCTTCCCGACGTCGATCGCCGTGACGACACGGTCGACACGGATGATCCCGGTCTCGACGTCGACGGCGACGTCGACGGCCTCGGCGACGTAGCCGTAGGCGAAGTTCGGGGTGGAGGACCCGCCATCGGGGTCGAGGGGCTGCGTGCGCGGCGGCTCGAAGCGGAACTCGCCCACCGCCGGGCGGTCGCCATCCAGCCAGGCCTTCTTCGCCTCTTCGGCGGCGCCGAGGATCGCATTGCCCTGCATGAACGTCAGGCGGGATGCCGACGCCGAGCCCGAGTCGCCCGATGTCGCCGTGTCCGAGTACACGGTCTCGACCGCCTCGAGGGGGAGGTCGAGGGCGTCCGCGGCGATCTGGCGGAAGACGGTGTGCGCCCCCTGGCCGACCTCGGCGCCGGCTGCGTGGAGCGTGGCCCGATCGCCCTCGAACACGATCCTGGCCTCGGAACGCTCGGGGAACCCGAAGGAGAACCCGATGTTCTTGAAGCCGCAGGCGAACCCGCGGCCGCGTCGGGTCGCCGCCGAATCCCCCGCGAGGCTGCGGTACGACACCACGGGCGGGGTATCCGCCGGCTCCTCGCCCCA
>DATHYU010000091.1:0-2249 GCA_035458965.1 Acidimicrobiia bacterium
ACGCGGATGCCCGCTTCGATGCGGAGGTCCTTGGCGACGATCACGACCGCTCCATGGTGGCACGCGGCTCGACAGGGGAAAGGGAGGGGTCCGAACCGTGCCCGGCGGCGTGCGCCGGACACGGGCCGGCCTTCCCGACCGGGATCCTACCCGTGGGGCCTCAGGCGATGCCGAGAGCGCGCCCGAGGATCTCGAGGCCGTCGACGCCGATCAGCGCCGGGACGATCACGCGGTCGGCTCCTGCGGCGAACCGCTGCTCGATGGCCGCGGGGTCCGGCCGTGCCCCGAGTGAGACCTCGATCGCGTCAGGGTCGCGCCCGGCGGCCTCGGCAGATCGGCGCATGCGATCGAGAAGCCGTTCCAACTCGCCGCCGATCACCCGGCCGGGGAAGAAGCCGTCTCCGAGCTCTCCGGCGCGGCGGGCCGCGCGGAGGCTGTGGCCGCCGACCACGATCGGGATGGGTGATGGCGGGCGAGGACGGCAGTACACGTTCTCGAACCGGTAGAACTCCCCGTCATAGGACGCCACGTCCTGCTCCCAGAGGGCGCGCACCGCACCGATCGCGTCGTCCGTGCGCGCCCCGCGGTCGTCGAAGGAGACGTCGAGGGCGGCGAACTCCTCCTCGAGCCAGCCGGAGCCGATGCCGAGCACGAAGCGGCCCCCGCTCATGAGCTGGAGCGTGGCCCCCTGCTTGGCGAGGATGGCCGGTCGACGGAGCGGCACCACGGTGACGCCGGTCGCCAGCGTGATCCGAGCGGTCCGCGCGGCGACGTATGCGAGCCACACGAACGGATCGGGGATGTCGGCGTCGTCGCCGTAGTCCATCCGGCCGCGCCGGTTGTAGGGGTAGGGGGACTCGTATCCCACCGGCACCACGATGTGCTCGACCGTCCACAGCGAGTCGAAGCCGTAGGCCTCGGCCGCCTGGGCCATCTCGACGGCCACCTCCGGCTGGACGTTCGCCATCGTGTTGGCGAAGGCGATGCCGATCTTCACGCGATCCTCCCCGGAGTGGATCAGGCGACCCTACACGCCGCCGATCTCCCGCCAGACGCGCAGGACCTCGGCGACGCTCCACGCCTGAGCGATCGTCCCTCGCGGCTCGTGGGGTGGATCGCCATCGGCGATCTCGGCGATCGAACCGAGCCCGTGGTCGGCCAGGTGCTCGATCAGCGGCTGCAGGAACCGGAGGATCGCGACAGGGTCCGCATGGACCCGGAAGTGGGCCGAGCAGAACGGCCCGATCAACCAGGGCCACACCGTCCCCTGGTGGTATCGGCCGTCCCGGGTCCTTCGATCGCCGCCGTACCGGGGCTCGTAGCCGGGGTGCGCCGGGTCGAGCGTGCGCATCCCCATCGGGGTCAGCAGCCGCTCCTGGCAGATCGCCACGATCGACCGGGCGCGCTCGGGGTCGACGAGGTCCGAGCCGAGACGGAGGGGGATCAGCTGGTTCGGGCGCAGCGAGGGGTCATCGCCGTCGGGACCGTCGAGGACGTCCACCAGGTGCCCCAGCCGCTCGTCCCAGAATCGATCGAAGGAGCCGGCGACGCGATCGGCGAGCGCGCCGAACCGGCCCGGGGCGCGCCCGGCGATCGGCGCCAGGCGGGCGAGGACCCGGAGACCGTGGTGCCACAACCCGTTCACCTCGACGGGCTTGCCGATGCGGGGCGTCACCACCCAGTCGCCGACCTTTGCGTCCATCCACGTGAGCTGCACGCCGGGCTCGCCCTGCGTGATGAGCCCGTCGGCCGGGTCCATGCGGATCCCATGGCGGGTGCCGGCCTCGTGATGGTCGACGATCGAGGCCAGGTCGTCGAAGAGATCGACCACGAGGCGGTCGTCGGCGGTTGCCCGGTGGTACTCGTCGACGGCGTCGAGGAACCAGAGCGTGGCGTCGACGGTGTTGTACTCGGGGATCTCCCCGACGTCGGGGAACCGGTTGGGCAGCATCCCCCGGTCGAGATGGGCCGCGTAGGTGCGAAGGATCGACGCCGCGAGCTCGGGACGTCCCGTGGCGAGCGCAATGCCCGGTAAGGCGATCATCGTGTCCCTGCCCCAGTCGGCGAACCACGGGTACCCGGCGATGATCGAGCGTCCCTCGACCTCCCCGACGCTGCGCCGCACCACGAACTGGTCGGCGGCGAGGACGAGGCGCTCGACCCAGAACGGGACACCGTGCGCCCTGGCGAGGAGGTCGAGGTCGTGCGCCGCCCGCCGGTCGAGGGACGCCTCGACGGGGGCGGGGGGG
>DATHYU010000092.1:0-6487 GCA_035458965.1 Acidimicrobiia bacterium
CAGATCCGGGTCCACCTCGCGTCGATCGGCCACCCGGTCGTCGGCGACCGGGTCTACGGGCGGCCCGACGACGCCCCCCGCCTGTGGCTCCACGCCCATCGGCTGCGGTTCACCCACCCGATCACCGGCGGGGAGGTCGACGTCACCTCGCCGCTTCCGGAGGACCTGAGAGCAACGCTGCCGGAGTAGCTGCCGGGTCCGGGGCCAGCGGAGCTCCGACGCGGGTGGCGGCCCGCGAACGGTGTTCGCCCTCGCCGCGGCGGGCGACCGGCCGGTAGCTTGGCTCCCGGAGGAGGCGCGCGATGGATCTGCGGACGATCCAACTGAGGGAACGCATCGGCGAGGGCGGCTTCGGCGTCGTCTATCGCGCCTATCAACCGGCCCTCGACCGTGAGGTCGCCGTCAAGGTCGTCCACCCGGGGATCAGCGGCATGGCCGGGTTCGAGGAGCGCTTTGCGACCGAGGCACGGATGATCGCCCGGATCGAGCATCCGCACGTCGTCCCGCTGTACGACTTCTGGGTCGACGCCGACGAAGGAGGCGCCGTCCTCGTGATGCGCCTCGTGCCGGGGGGCAGCCTCGCCGACTCGCTGGCGAGGGGTCCGTGGCACCCCGATCAGGTCGCCCGGATGGTGCGGGAGATCGGTCCCGCCCTCGACGACGCCCACCGTCACGGTGTCGTGCACGGTGATGTGAAGCCGGCGAACCTGCTCATCGACAGGCATGGGTCGACGTTCGTCGCCGACTTCGGGATCGCCGTCGACCTGTACCGGCCCGGCGAGCACACGGCCAGGGCCGGCTCACCCGCCTACCTCGCACCGGAGCAACTGCGAGGTGAGGCGGTGACCGCGGCCGTCGACATGTATGCGCTCGGCATCGTCGTGTGGGAGGCGCTCGTCGGTCGTCACCCCTTCGGTGACCGCGACGTCGAGGGCATGCTGCGTGCGCATCTGGGCGAGGCGGTCCCGGCGGTGACGGTCCCTCGTCCCGACCTCTCGGTTCGCTGGAACGATGTGATCGGCACGGCCACCGCAAGGGACCCGTCAGCCCGCTTCGGGTCGATGGCGGACCTGATCGCCGCGATCGGGCAGGCGTCGTCGGGTCCGGCACCGGGACCGGCGAGAAACGCGATGCGCTCTCGCGGGAATCGCGTGGGAAATCTCCCTGTGCGCGTCTCGTCGTTCATCGGTCGAGACGACGAGACGCGCCTGCTGTCCCGAACGCTCGACGCTTCCCGCCTCGTCACGCTGCTCGGCCCTGGCGGGATCGGGAAGTCGAGCATCGCCGTCGAGTTCGCGAGGCACCTCGACGATCCTCCGGCCGGCGGAACCTGGATCGTCGATACGACCGACCTCAGCGATGGCTCGGGACTGGCCGACCGGGTCGCCGACACCATGGGTGTGGAGATCGATCGGTCCGCAGACCTGACGAGGGGGCTCGTGACGGCCCTCGGCGACCGGGATGTGCTGTTGATCCTCGACTCGGCGGAAGCCCATCTCGACGATGTCGCCGACTTCACCGAGATCCTGCTGACCTCGTCACCCGGGGTGCGGATCGTCGTGACCAGTCGCGAGCCGCTGCAGATCCCGGGCGAGGCCCGTCTGGTGGTGCCGCCCCTCGGAACCGCCGACGGCGGCTCGGATGCGGTCGCGTTGTTCGTGGATCGAACGGCCCTCGTCAACCCGACAGCCGATCTTCCTGAGGACGTCGTCATCGAGATCGTCGAGAAGCTCGACGGGCTTCCCCTTGCGATCGAGCTCGCTGCCGCACGGTTGGGATCACTGTCCGTGGAGCAGATCCGAGAGCACCTCGATCATCAGCTCGACCTGCTCACGACGACCCGGCGGAGGGGCGAGCGCCTCCACGACAGCCTCCGCGCGACGCTGGCGGTCTCGTGTGATCTCCTCGACGACGAGGAGCTCTCGTACTACCGGAGGCTCGCCGTCTTCCGCGGCGGGTTCACGGCCGACGCCGCCGCTGCGGTCACCGGGATCCGTGATCCCGACCTGTTCTCCCGGCTCGTCGACGTCTCCCTGATCACACGGGTGATGGGGTCGGATCGCCGGTACCGCCTCCTCGAGCCCGTTCGTCAGTACGCCCAGGAGCTGCTGGAGGCCTCGGGCGGGGAATCGGAGGTCGTGGAGGCGCACCTCGGATACTTCATCGAACTGACGGCGAGGGGAGCCGAGCGTCTCACCCAGGCGGATGCGGCCGAGTGGCTCGAGCGGTTCGACGCAGAGGAACCCAACACCACGGCGGCGGCGACCAGGGCCCTCGATGCGGGTGACACCGACGGGGCGCTCCGCCTCGTCGCCAATCTGACGAAGGCGTGGACGTGGGCTCGCCGATCGGGTACCTACGACCTGCTCGTCCCCCAGCTGCTCGAGGTCGAGGGTCTCCAGGACACGGAGGACCTCGTGACGCTGCTCTGCTTCCACGTCCTGGCGCTCGAACGAGGCGGCGACGTGGCCACCGCCATCGAGACGGGGCGACGGGCGGTCGACGTCGCCGAGCGACTCGGTGACCCGGCCTCGATTGCTGCGGCGCGACGAAGGCTCGGATTCGCCTTCACGTCGGTCGACGTCGCAGAGGCGGTATTGCACCTGAGGCACGCCATCGACAGCTACCGGCAGCTGGGATCGGTGCCCTACGAGACTCCGTTGTTCAGCCTCTTCACGGCCCTCGTGCTGTCGGGAGATCTCGCCGGGGCGCGGGTGATCGTGCAGGAGAGTCACGAGCTCGCCCGGCGCAGCGGCTCACCGACATCACTCGGGGTCGCGCTCGCCGAGGAAGGCAGGATGCGCGAGCTCGATGGCGACCTCGAGGGTGCGGTCGACGTCTTCAGACGGGGATTGGACATCTGGAAGGCGGACGAGAAGTCGGTGTGGCGGCGCCACGCCCTGCGTTCGTTGGCGCTGATCTCCATGGCACGGGGCGACCTCGAGGGGGCGGAGGAGTACCTGGGCGAGGTGGAGGAGATCGATCGGAGTGTCGGGGACGTGTCCGCGGGCGATCGCGATCGGGCACGTCTGGCGCGCCTCGGTGGCGACCTGGTCGAGGCGGGGCGACGCCTACAGATGGCCGTGGATCGCGCCGAAGTCGGCCCGAGCACGATTCTCGAGGCTGCGCTCCTCCACGCGGCCGCCGGGAGTGATGCCGTTGCCGCCCGGCTGTTCGGGGCCTTTCACCGTCGGGTCGACGACATGAACGCCCACAGGGTCTCCTACTGGCGCACCGAGGTCGAGGAGACGTGGGGCCGGCTGCGGACGGTGCTGGGGCAGGCGTCCTTCGACGCCGAGTGCGAGGCGGGGTACGACATGGATGACGAGCAGGTCTCGGTGGCCATCGCGGGTGGCTGAGAGCGCACCACAACGACCGCGCCGCCGACCGTCCACGTGGAGCTGTGTGCCGGCGGCTCAGCCGAAGAACAGGGTCGCCGTCTCGAACAGCTCCTCGTCGACCCCTCGGATCTCGGCGCACGCCGCGGCGAGGTCCACTGCCTCGATCCGGGCTCCCCGCAGGGCGACCATCACCCGTCCGGCGCCGTCGAGCGCGAGCCGCCCGGCCTTGACCCCGAGCCGGGAGGCGAGCACCCGGTCGAAGGCCGTCGGGGTGCCACCGCGCTGCAGGTGGCCGAGCACGGTGACACGCGTCTCGAAGCCTGTCAGCTCCTCGAGGACCGGCGCGATCTGGTAAGCCACGCCACCGAGGCGCTCGAACCCGAACTGGTCCTTGGGGAGGTCGACGCGCTCGGGCGGTTCGACGCCCTCGGCCACGACGACGATCGAGTAGTTGGTCCCGCGCCGGTGACGCTTGCGGATGATCTTTGCCACCTCTTCGAGGTCGAGGGGATGCTCGGGGATGAGGATGGCGTCGGCACCGGCCGAGATCCCGGCGTATGTGGCGATCCACCCCTTCGTGCGGCCCATGACCTCGACGAGGATCACCCGGTTGTGGGCCTCGGCTGTCGTCGTGAGCCGATCGATCGCGTCGGAGGCGATCTGGACCGCCGTGTCGAAGCCGAAGGTGAAATCGGTGGCGGCGATGTCGTTGTCGATCGTCTTGGGCACGCCGATGACCCGGAGCCCCTCGTCGCTCAGCTTGAGCGCGGTCATGAGCGTCCCGTCGCCGCCGATGACGACGAGGGCGTCGATGTCGTTGCGCTCGAGGGTTCGCCGGACGCTGGCGAAGCCGTCGCCGTGGACGTAGGGGTCCTTGCGCGACGTCCCGAGGATCGTGCCGCCCTTGCCGAGAATGCCGCGCACGGCATCGCGGTCGAGAGGGATGGTGTCGCCCTCCATGAGGCCCTCCCATCCGTTGAGGATGCCGAGCACCTCGGCGTCCGGCTCGCGGGCCACGGTGGACACGACGCCCCGGATGACGGCGTTGAGGCCCGGGCAGTCGCCCCCGGCCGTGAGGACGCCCACGACCGTCATGATTCGTCTCCTCGCTCGGTGATGCGCATGGTTCTAGTAGAGGAACATGGGCTTGCCGGCGAGGTGGCGGACCCGCGGGCGCAGCGCGTCCACGTCGTAGAGCTCGTCCACGTCGACGCGCTTGACCCCCTCCCCGGTCACGCTGATGGGCACGTTGGTGTAGGTGCCGCCCCGCAGCGCCACCATCCGGCCGGAGGCGCCCTCCATCGCCAGGTCTGCGGCCATGGAGGCGTAGTTGAACCCGACCATGAGGTCCAGCGAGTCCGGGCGGCCCGACCGCGCGAGGTAGCCGACCGACTGGTTGATGATGTTGACGCCGGTGATGTCCTTGATCATGGCGCCGAGCTCGACTCCGATGCCGCCGAGCTTGCGATGCCCGTAGGCGTCGGCCTCGCCCGACAGTGCCATCTCGCCGCCCGCGATGGTGGCGCCCTCGGAGATCGTCATCATGGCGTAGTTCGAAGGATTGTGATCCCGGTCCTCGAGGAGGAGCGCGGCGAGCTTGTTCACGTCGACCGGCACCTCGGAGATCACGGCCCGGTCGACGCCCGCGAGGTACGCCGTGATCAGCGAGGTCTCGCCGCTGTAGCGGCCGAACAGCTCGACGACGGCGATGCGCTCGTGCGAGCCGGTGCTGGTGCGCAGGTTGTGGATGAACTCGACGCCGCGGCTCACCGCGGTGGAGAAGCCGATGCAGTAGTCGGTCCCGTGGACGTCGTTGTCCATCGTCTTGGGGATCGCGATCGTCGGGACGCCCTCCTCGTGGAGGCGCAGGCCGTAGGAGAGGGTGTCGTCGCCGCCGATCGGGATGAGGACGTCGATGCCCTGCGACTCGATCACCTTGATCGCGTGGTCCGTGAAGTCGAACGGGCCCTCGCCCTCGGCTCGGTCCGCCAGGAAGTCCGGGACCTCCTGGGGGCGAACGCGCCCGGGGTTGGTCCGCGAGGAGTGCAGGAACGTGCCGCCCGTTCGGTCGACGGTCCGCACCCGGGCCCGGTCGAGCGGCAGCATGTACTGCTCGACGGTGGCGGGGTCGTCGGGGTTCGTGTACAGCGTCCCGGACCAGCCACGCCGGATGCCGATGACCTCGTGGCCGTGGTCGGAGACGCGGTTGACGACGGCCTTGATGCACGGATTCAGGCCGGGACCGTCGCCTCCGCCCGTGAGGATGCCGATGCGCCTGGTGGTGTTCTCCCCGGGGAGTGGTGTGTCCCGCCGAGCCTACCGGCCCTGGAACCGGTTCCGTAGCGCTCCGGGGGGCCGATCGGACGGGCCCCGATCGCGGCTGGTATGGTCCGGGCTTACACGTCTGTAACTCGGGAGCGTCGGGTGCGCGGCGACGGTTTCGTCCACCTCCATCTTCACACGGAGTACTCGATGCTCGACGGCGCCGCTCGGGTGCGCGACGTCGTCGACGCCGTCGCGGCCGATGGCCAGACGGCCGTCGGCGTGACCGATCACGGCGTCCTCTACGGGGCCGTCGACTTCTATCGGACCGCGTCGTCCGCGGGTCTCACGCCGATCATCGGGATGGAGGCGTACCTGACCCCCGGCTCCCGCTTCGACCGTCCGCCCCGACGCGAAGACGTCCGCTACCACACCACGCTGCTCGCCGTCAGCCAGACCGGGTACGAGAACCTCGTGCGGCTCGCCAGCCGGGCCTACCTCGAGGGCTTCTACTACAAGCCCCGCATGGACCGCGAGCTGCTGGCCGAGTACGCCGAGGGCATCGTGGCCACCTCCGGCTGCCTCGGCGGGCACGTGCCCCAGCTGCTGGCGCCCGACGCCTACGACGAAGAGGGCAACGTCGGCGGAGCGCGTGACTTCGAAGCCGCGCTCGAGGCGGCGTCGATGTACCAGGACATCTTCGGTCGGGAGAACTTCTTCATCGAGATCATGGACCACGGGGTCCAGGCCCAGGAGCGCGTGCTGCCCGACCTCGTCGACATCTCCCGGCGCATCGGCGCGCCGCTGCTGGCGACCAACGACGTCCACTACACGCGGGCGGACGAGGCGGAGGCGCACGACGCCCTCCTGTGCATCCAGACGGG